>NZ_JBSHDU010000007.1:0-173275 GCF_053616475.1 Streptomyces sp. NPDC055815
CGCGCCGGGCCAGGCGCCGGGCGCACCGCTGCCGGGGGTGGCCGCACCGGGCCAGGCACCGGGCCGGGCCGCGGCGGGGGCCGGCTGCTCCTGTACGGGCGCGGGGGCCGGCTGCTGCACGGGCGCGGGTGCGGGGGCGGGCGGAGGCGGGGCCATCGGCGTGTGGGCCTCGGGCCCGGGCACGTACCCCATGGCGGGCGCCGGGGGTCCGGGCGTGAAGACGGGTGCGGGCGCGGCCGCGGCCCCGCGCTCCAGCCGGTCGAGCCGCGCCTGGAGGGAGCGCTCGTCGTCGAAGGCGGCGGGCAGCAGCACGCGCGCGCAGATCAGCTCCAGCTGGAGCCGGGGCGAGGTGGCGCCGCGCATCTCGGTCAGTCCGGTGTTCACGAGATCGGCGGCGCGGCTGAGCTCGGCGGCCCCGAAGACAGAGGCCTGCGCCTGCATGCGCTCGATGACGTCGACGGGGGCGTCGATGAGCCCCTTCTCGGCGGCGTCGGGCACGGCGGCGAGGATCACGAGATCCCGCAGCCGCTCAAGGAGGTCGGCGACGAACCGCCGGGGGTCGTTGCCGCCCTCGATGACCCGGTCGACGACCTCGAACGCGGCGGCGCCGTCCCCGGCCGCGAAGGCGTCGACGACGGAGTCGAGCAGGGACCCGTCCGTATATCCGAGAAGAGAGGTCGCCATGGCATAGGTCACACCGTCGTCGGCGGCACCGGCGAGCAGCTGGTCCATGACGGACATCGAGTCACGCACGGACCCGGCGCCGGCGCGCACGACGAGCGGCAGCACCCCGTCCTCAACAGGAATACCTTCCTGCCCACACACCTCGCCCAAGTAATCCCTGAGCGTCCCCGGCGGCACGAGCCGGAAGGGATAGTGATGGGTCCGGGACCGGATGGTCCCGATGACCTTCTCGGGCTCGGTCGTGGCGAAGATGAACTTGAGGTGCTCCGGCGGCTCCTCGACCACCTTCAGGAGGGCGTTGAAGCCCGCCGAGGTGACCATGTGGGCCTCGTCGATGATGTAGATCTTGTAGCGGCTGGAGGCGGGCCCGAAGAAGGCCTTCTCCCGCAGGTCACGGGCGTCGTCCACACCACCGTGCGAGGCGGCGTCGATCTCGATGACGTCGATCGACCCCGGCCCGTTCCGCGCGAGGTCCCGGCAGGACTGGCACTCACCGCACGGGGTGGGCGTGGGCCCCTGCTCACAGTTCAGACACCGCGCGAGAATGCGCGCACTGGTCGTCTTTCCGCACCCTCGCGGCCCGCTGAACAGGTACGCGTGATTGACCCGGTTGTTCCGCAGGGCCTGCTGCAACGGGTCGGTGACATGCTCCTGCCCGATGACCTCGGCGAAGGACTCGGGACGATAGCGGCGGTACAGCGCGAGAGACGACACGTATACGAGGTTATAGGCGCCCACCGACAACCCGGGAAAAACGATCTGTGTCCGGGAACGCAAGCGCCCCCCACGCACCTGCCAGAGCCGACCTACCCTTGCTGCCTTCCGGCCCTGGGGGAGTTCAGTCAGATAGCACCGCGTGAGGGGCTGCGCCCAGCGTACCCGATCCGAGCCCCACCCCGGCCATCCCCACCGACCTGCACCCTTCGCCGGACCCCCGCCCGGAATCGTGTGCGCGAGCACCCTCTCCGGTCATGTAATGTTCTCCACGGAGGATTCGCCTAGAGGCCTAGGGCGCACGCTTGGAAAGCGTGTTGGGGGCAACCCCTCACGAGTTCGAATCTCGTATCCTCCGCAGCCGCCTGAACAGGCGAAACGAAGAACCCGGACCGCTTCAGCGGCCGGGTTCTTCGGCATGTCCTGGTCTCAGTTCCGGTCTCGTTTATCTCAGGCATTCACGACATCTCGTACGGCGCGCCAGGATCACCCGTACTTCAGCCCCGCCGACAGCCCGCCCTCTGCGGGTGAACTCCCCACCGAGTGGCGACGATGGACCCATCGAATGCGCGATTCTTGGCTCCGCTCGGGGCTGCTCCGGTCCCCAGCCGCGTTCCCGGTCTCGCGAGGTGCTCCCCATGACGTCCCGATCCACGCTGACAGCCTGGCTGACCGGCCTCGACGCCCCACGGCTGTCGCGCGTACTCGGGACCCGGAAGGACGCCGTGGCGCCACCGGAGCCACGTTCCATGGAGGAGTTGGCGGAACGTCTTCTGCGGCCAGGTTCAGTGGCGCTCGTCCTGCCGCAGCTTCCCCTGCCCTGCCTCCAAGTGGCCGAGGCCCTGGCCGCCTTGGGAGCATCCCTGTCGCGCGGCGCCCTGGCGAGGGCGCTGGGAGCGACGGCGCCCACTGCCGCTCGGGAACTGGACGCCGTACTGGAGGCTCTGGCCGATCACGCTCTGGTCTGGCCGGACGGCGACGGGAATCTCCACATGGCCGCCCCGTTGCGGCAGGCGTGGGACGCGCCTCTCGGGCTGGACGCTCCGCTGGAGGAGCTGCTGGAAGGCGTGACCTCCGAGGAGTTGCGCGGCATGCTCGTGGCACTGGGCATCAGGCCGCCCGGCACCAGGCAGCAGCGCACGGCCGCTGTCCTGGAACACCATGGCGATCCGCAGCGCGTCGCCGCGGTGATCGCGAAGGCCCCTTCGGCCGCCCGGCAGCTGCTTGAGCGACAGGCGAAGTCCGCACCACGGCACACGGAATTCGTCGTGTTCGGAGCCCCCATGGCCGATGTCCCGCCGGGCGAGCGGTGGGCCCTGGACAGGGGGTTCCTGTTCCGCAACCGCCACGGGTACGGGCCGGCCCGCATGCCCGCCGAGGTGACACTCGCGCTGCGCGGGCCGGACTGGCATGCGCCGTTCGATCCCGTACCACCCACGGCGGAGCTGGTGCCCGTCCCCGCGGTGGAGGTGGACCGGGAGGCGACCGCAGCCGCCACGGCCTTCGCAACCCACGCCGCCTCGGTCCTGTCGGTCTGCTCGGCGGCTCCACCGGCCCGGCTGAAGTCCGGCGGAATCGGCGCGCGTGAACTGGGGCGGATCGGCAAGGCCGCGCAGGCCGACGACGCGGTGGTACGCATCACCCTGGAGATCGCCTACTCGGTCGGGTTGCTGGGCGCCGACGGCGACCGCATCGCACCCACCGCGGTGTACGACACCTGGGCGGCGCAGGAACCGGCAGCGCAGTTCACCGACCTGCTTCACACATGGTGGAGCCTGTGGCTCACTCCCTCCCAGTCCCGCGACGAAGACAACAAGTCCCTTCCTGCCGTGGCCGGGGCTCCTCGCTGCAGCGCCTGTCTGCAGGCTCGACGGGGGCTGCTCGCCGCAGCGGCAACGCTTCCCGAGGGTCAGAGTGTGCAGGTCGGCACCGATCTGGGTCCGCTCGTCGCCTGGCACCGTCCGCTCGCTCATCCGTCGTTCCACGACGAGACGCCCTTCGCCGCGACGGTCCGCGAGGCCGAACTGACGGGCGTCATCGCCCGAGGCGCCCTCTCCCGGCTCGGTGCGGCCCTGGTGACCGGTGACCGGGAGGAACTGGCCGTCGCGTGTCGGCGGCTGCTGCCGGAGGCCACGGGAACAGCCCGGTTCGGCGGCGACCTCACCGCCATCGTCGCCGGCACGCCCTCGGCACGCCTCGCCGAGCTCCTGGATTCGACCGCCGACCGGGAGACCAGCGGCACGGCCTCGGTATGGCGGTTCAGCGGCGACAGCGTCCGCCGCGCCCTGGACACCGGTCGCGCTCCGGACGAGATCTCGGCCGAGCTGACCGCCGCCGCCGACGGGACCCTGCCGCAGCCCCTCTCCTATCTCATCGCCGACGCCGCCCGCCGTCACGGTCGTGTGCGCATCGCCCCCGCCGCCTGCGTCATCCACAGCGAAGAACCCGCGCTCCTGGCCGAACTCGCCGCCCACCGGTCACTCGCCGCACTCCGACTGCGGCAGCTCGCCCCGACGGTGCTCGTCAGCGGCAGCCCGCCCGACAAGACCCTCGCCGCGCTCCGGGACCAGGGCTATGCGCCCGTCGCCGAGGCCGCGGACGGGACCGTACGCATCGAGAAGGTGCCGCCTCGACGGGCCGCCGCTGTTCCGGCCCCTCGGAAGGCCACCACGAAGGCCGGCACCGGACGCTCAGCACACCGAGCGGCGGAGGCGCCCGCCGCAGTCGACCCGTCCGCCCTGGCGGTCCGGCTGCTGGCCACCCCGCCGACCGCTCCGATGCCCGATCCATTCGGCACCGGGG
The DNA here is from genome assembly GCF_053616475.1 of Streptomyces sp. NPDC055815. NCBI lineage: Bacteria > Bacillati > Actinomycetota > Actinomycetes > Kitasatosporales > Streptomycetaceae > Streptomyces > Streptomyces sp. NPDC055815. The sequence continues at coordinate 4,201 of NZ_JBSHDU010000007.1, forward strand.
TCCCCTTCGGTACGGATACCGAGGAGATCGTCGCCGGATGCGCAAAGCAGCTGACGTACACCGACGTCCGCCAGCTCGCCCACGCCATCGACACGAGTACGGCCATCACCGTCGAGTACATCGCCGCCTCGGGCAGCCGCACCGTCCGTACCCTCAGCGGCCTCGACCTCGACCCGCCCTACCTCGAAGCCTGGTGCCACCTTCGGGACGCCGAGCGTGTCTTCACCCTCTCCCGCATCCACGGCGTCATGCCGCCAGGGCATGGCTGAGCCCCGGGCTCGTCATGATCGGCGGGAGCGTCACTGCTGGGCGCCCTACGTCCGACAGCCCTCATGCATCAACATTGATATACTTGGCACACGTTTCGATATACGGCGAGGTGCACCGATGAGCCGCACAGTGATCGATCTCGACGACGAACTGCTGGCCGAGGTGGCAAAGGCCCTCGGGACAGGCACCAAGAAGGAGACCGTCAACACCGCCTTGCGTGAGGTACTGGAGAACCGGCGCAGAGCACTCGCGCTCACTCGCCTGCGCGCGGCGACAGGCGAGGGGGCCTTCGACCTTGAGCTCTTCGACGACAAGAGGAATTACCGTCGGTGAACTCGGCCCAGTTCCTCATCGACACCAGCGCCCTCGCCCGGTTCCTGCGCGGTGATGCCGAGCAGTACGGATGGGACCAGGCCGCAGCGGCAGGCCTCATCGCGACCTGCCCGATCACCGAGCTCGAGTTCTTCTACAGCGCCCGCTCCACCGCCGACCGCGCGCAGGGAATCGAAGACCTGCGCCTCCTCTTCGGGCGGGTCCCCGTGGACGATCGGGCATACAGCCGGGCCTGGCAGGTCCAGGAAGCCCTGACCAAACGAGGTCAGCACCGCAGCGCCGGGGCAGTCGACCTGGTCGTAGCCGCCACCGCCGAGCTCCAGGGCCTCACTCTCCTGCACCGCGACCGCGACTTCGAGTGCATCGCCGCCATCACCGGGCAAGCCCTGCAGTGGTACGGGCCTGACGCCGGCAAGTGACCGTCACGGTCTCAGTTCCGGTCTCATTCACCCCCGTCCGGCCCCGTCCGGACGGAGCCACCTTCGACCTCCTCTTCTTCATGCCGCTCCTGGGCGCGGCGGTCGGGGCGGCGGCCGGCGCGCTGGGCGGAAAGATGGCCGACGTCGGCATCGACGACGACTTCATCGACTCGGTCAAGGCGAAAGGTGACACCGGGAACTTCGGCCCTGTTCCTGCTCTCGCAGGACGCCGTGGTCGAACGCGTACGAGGAGCCTTCCCGGGCGGCCACACGGAGCTGATCCACTCGAACCTGGACAGCGAGAAGGAGACAAAGCTCCGCGAGGTCTTCGCGAGCTGAGCAGCCGAACGAAACCCCACGGGCGGACGGGCCGACCAGGCAGACGAACCTGGCGACCGGTCCGCCCGTTGCGCGTTCGGCAGACCGTCCACGCGCTCGGCACGCTTTGACGTCCGGGAGGACGTCTGTTGACGCACCTGGGTAGCCCCTGGGCCCCGCTGCCCCTCGCTATCGAAGCGCCCCGACGCCCCGGACGTGGCCCTCAGGGCTGAACGCGGCCTCCAGAGGGGCTCGTTCACTGGATAGGGGGGTGATCGGCCGGAGGCACGTTCCTTCTCCATCCGATCTGTAGTGATGCCGATACTTTCTGTGATGACCAGTCGGCACACTCGACTCAACTAGGGGCGACCAATGAGGAAGTTGGCAACGGCAGCCGTGGCAGCGGGGCTGTTCTTCGGGGGGATGGGGGTTGCGGCGGCTGATTCGTGGCACGACGTGACGCTCTTCAAGACGACCGGAGCGCATTTCGCGGAAGCGAAGTACAAGTGGGAGCCCGTAGAGGTGCAGCAAGGCGCCTTCCACATCAAGGGCGAGCTGCGTGACACCGGCATGGAGGACGACCACAACGTGTATCTGCAGGTGAAGGTGCACGGTTACGGCTGGAATCGCTTCAACGGGGTGCAGAAGAAGAACGTCTGGATCGACAAGCTCGTCCACGATGGTGCCTCTCGGTACACCAATACGGCAGAAGTGCGCGTGTGCCAGAACCGCGGCTCCTTGCACCCTGACAACTGCTCTCCGACGAAGCACTTCAAGCGCCCGTAGGGGCAGTCCCATCTGTGCGGGAGCCGCACACCGGTGGCTCCCGCCCCCCCTAGGAGTGCGCACCTTGAAGGACGTCATTCTCCGCGCCGAGGGCGTGGATCTCTTCTACGGCACACAGCAGGCGGTAACCGGTGCCGATTTCACGCTCAAGCGCGGCGAAGTGGCCGCCATCATGGGCAGCAGCGGGTCGGGCAAGTCGTCCCTGCTGTACTGCCTCGCTGGGGTCCTGCCGCCTTCCAACGGCACGGTGACCTTCGACGGACAACAGCTCTCCTCTCTCCCCGACGGGGAGCTCAGTGCGCTGCGCCGTACGCGTCTGGGGTTCGTGTTCCAGTACGGGGAACTACTGCCGGAACTGACCGTCGAGGAGAACGCGGCCCTTCCCCTCCGGCTCGCCGGGATCAGTAAGTCCCACGCCCACGCCATGGCCGGCCAGGTGCTGGGACGGCTCGGGATGGGCGATCTGTTACGGCGCAGGACGTCGAAGCTGTCGGGAGGCCAGAGCCAACGCGTGGCCGTTGCGCGCGCTCTGGTCCACCGGCCGGACGTGGTGTTCGCCGATGAGCCGACAGGAGCCCTCGACAGCACAAACGCAGCGGCTGTGCTCGACGAGTTCCTTCAGCTGGCGCGCCGACAGAAGACCGCCGTAGTCATCGTTACTCACGATGCCCATGTCGCTGCGAAGGCCGATACCCAGTACACGATGTCGGACGGTGCCCTGGCCCAGCGGGTGGCAGTGTGAACGCTTTCGCCCTCGGCATGCGCCTGCTGTGGCGCAGCGGGCGCAGGGCGCGGGTCCGGTTCCTCCTGATGGCGTTCGGGTCCGCACTTGGCGTTGTCTGCCTGGCCGCCGCACTCACCATTCCGGCGATCATCGCGGCCAGCGACGCCCGCGTGACGGTCCGATCGGTGGAGCCCGGCAAGAGCAAGAACGCCGTCTACCAAGAGTTCCTGGACCCCTACGGTTCACAGCCGCTGCGACGGATCTTCATCGCTCGCACAGGCCCCGGGCCGTTGCCGACTCCCCCGGGAATCAAGGAACTCCCTCGCCCCGGCGAGGCGATCGTTTCGCCGAAGCTGGGCGAGATCCTGGCTGCCAACCCACGCGCTGCGGGCCTCGTGCCCGGCCGTGTGACCGCCACGATCGCCCCGGCGGGGCTCGCGGGTCCCGACGAGTTGTACGCCTACATCGGCACCAGGCCGAATGAGCTGACCGAGGCGGCGCCGCTCGGGCACTTCGGCAGCAAGTACATGCGGCACGAGCTCGTCGAACCATCGACGCTCGACATCCTGCGGTTCACTCTCGGCTGCATCGTGCTGCTCCCTCTCGTCATCTTCCTCTCCGTCTGCGCGCGGCTGTCCGGTGAATCCCGTGCGCGTCGGCTCGCCGCTCTGCGGCTCCTCGGCCTCAGCATGAAGGACACACTGCGGGTCAACGCCGGAGAGAGTGTGGTCGCCGCCTTCGTCGGTGCCGTGGCCGGACTCATCGGCTATCTCGGGGTCAACGAAGTCATGGCGCGGATCGGGTTGCCCGGCTTGCACTGGTACCCGGCCGACGGGCGGCCCGAGGGGGTGACCATCGCCGTATGCCTGCTGGGGTGTCCGGCCCTCGCGTGGGTCGTCGGCCAGTTCAGCGCACGGCGGGCAGCCCAGTCGCCCATCAGCGTGCGCCGTACCGGAGAGAGCAATCCTCCGAAGAAGTTCGGGACTTTGTTGTTGATCCCGGGGCTCGGAGTCATCGGCGGATACTGCGCGCTCAGTGCAATGGGGCGGGATCCGTCGGGCGGGTCTGCCAGCGCGGTTCTGGTTCCCACCGCTGTGCTGATGACTGGGGTGGGGCTCGTGTTCGGTCTGGCACCGATCACATCGTGGCTCTCGCAACGCCTGGCGGCAGTCTCGAAGTCCTTGCCTCTGTCGCTGGCCATGCGACGGACAGAAGTCGATTCGGGCAGTGCATTGCGGGTGGTCACCGGTCTCGTGCTGCTGGTATTCGGTGCCTCACTCACGCAAGGGGTGCTCATCGAATTGGACCAGGTCAGTCGGCGGACGACTCCGGTCCAGGAGTACAGCCTCCCCATGTCGGAGCTGAGTAAGCAGCAGCACGCGCAAATGTCCGCATTGCGCGGTGTACAGGCGCATGGGCTGGCGACCCAGTCATGGGTGCCCGACGTGGAGGTGGACCGCCCCAGAATCCAAGCTGTTGTTGCAACCTGCGCTCAGTTGGCTGCCTTCACCGAGACCACGAGCGGATGCGTCGACAACAAGGTGCTGAGGGTCGTGGATCCGACTTACCCGTCTGACGGCGATTCCCGACCCGGCGGCAGCTTCCTCTTCCTGCTCACCGATGGTCGAAAGCTGCAGGTCTCCGTACCCCAAGACACTGTCACGGTTCGGTCCTACCAACCCTCGGAATTCGGCGGCCCAAGCCTGCTCATCCCCCCCTCCTCCCTCCCCCAAGGCACTCAGCTCGCCGGCGCTCGATTCGTTCTCGTCAGTCCTTCCGACCCCGACACCGTCCGTGCCGTGCTCGATGGGATCGGGGCCGTGGCTCCGACCGTTTCCGTTGAGCCCGTGGGGATTGTTATCGACTCGCTCGCTCAGTTGACCGTGATTCGGAGTCTGCTGGTCGTCGGGATGGTGCTCGGGCTCGTGATCGGGGTGGCCGCGTTTGTCGTGTCTGTGGCCGATCGGGCCATGGAGCGGCGGGGGCAGGTGACCGCGTTGGCCTTGTTGGGGGCTCGGGCGGGGACCTTGCGGGTGGTGCAGGTGGTGCAGGTGTTGTTGCCGCTGGTGGTGGGGTTGGGGGCCGCCATCGTGACCGGGTGGCTTGCCGAGTCCAGTTATCTGATCACCGGGGGTGGTGCGGTGCACTGGGACTGGGAGGGCCTGCCCCTGCTGTTCGCCTCCGCGCTGGGGGTCATGCTCGCCGCCGCGGTCGCCTCCGTGCCCATGGTCCGGCGTCACATCGATCCCGAGCACATTCGGCGGGACTGATCCGGCGGGGAGCGATGAGTTTCTCGGGGGTTCGGGGTCCTTGTTCTCAGTTGCCCGTTCACTCCCAGGAGATCACCGTGTCCGAGAACGCCGTCAAGGGTCCCGCCAGCTACTTCCCCTCCATCGAGAAGAAGTACGGGCGGCCCGTCTCCGAGTGGATCGGGCTCGTTCAGGCCTCGCCGCTCGTCAAGCACATGGAGCTCGTCTCCTGGTTGAAGGCCGAGTACGGCATGGGCCACGGGCACGCCAACGCGCTCGTGGCCCATGTGCTGGCCGGGGGCAAGTAGTCCTCAGGCCGCCAGGGTGTGGGTCGTGCGGCGCTCCATGCGGGTCTTCAGGGTCAGCGTCGCCGCCGCCGTCGCCGTGCCCGCCACCAGCGCCGTCCACCACAGGGCCGCCGGGCTCAGCGTCGTGTACATCGTCACCCCCAGCGTCAGCGCCCCGAAGCGGGCCATCCCCCACGTCCAGCTGAACGCGCCCTGGTAGCGGCCCCGGGCGTGGGCCGGGGCCAGGTTCGCGAAGAGGCTTGCCGCGATGCCCGCGACCACCACCTCGCCCAGCGACCAGATCACCACCGACAGCGTGTATCCCGCGATGCTGTCCGCCAGGCCCGTCACTGCCACTCCCAGCGCGATCAGCGCGCTGCCCGCGCTCTGCACCGCCAGCTGCGGCAGTCGGGACAGCCAGGCCGTCACGAACGGCTGCAGCCCCACGACCATGATCGCGTTGACCGCCGCCATCGCCCCGTACACCGCCGGCGACAGGCCGCTGTCGCGGACCGCGAGCGGCAGCGCGACCTCCGTGAGGGAGTAGACGAAGAGCTGCACGCCGAAGAGCGGGAGCAGGAGCATCGCCAGGCGGTCCCGGAGCACCACTCCGTAGCCGATGCCGTCCTTCTGCTGCTTCTCGTGCTTCGGTTCCTTTATGCGTACCGCCACCACCAGCGCGTACAGCAGCATCGAGCCCGCGTCCACCGCGAACAGGAGCCAGTACCCCTGCGCCGCCAGGTAGCCGCCCAGGACGCCCGCCACCGCGGTGCCGATGTTCACGCCCCAGCCGAAGAGGGCGTACGCGCGCCGGCGCCGTTCGCTGTCGACCGCGTCGGCCATCAGCGCGTACGCCGCCGGGGAGACCAGGCTGCCCGCCGCGCTGATCAGCAGCGCCGCCGCCGCCATCGTCCACACCCCCGGCGCCAGGAAGAGGGCCCCCTGCGCCGCCGACGCTCCGATCAGGCCGATCAGCATCGTCGGACGGCGGCCGATGCGGTCCGCGAGGATGCCGCCCACGGCCGGGCCGATCAGGTTGCCCGCGCCGAGCGCGCCGAGTACGTACGTGGACGCCCCGCCCGTCACTCCCCGCGAGGCCAGGAAGAACACCAGGAACGGCGTGACCAGGTAGCCGAGTCGGTTGACGATCGTTCCCGCGAAGATCGTCCAGACCACGGACGGGAGTCCCCGGAACGCCGAGGTCGAAGCAGCCGGGGTAGGAGTCGCCGGGGTGGACTTGCTTGTGGAAGGCATGGAAGGGAGTTTGTTCTTGCGCCCCCTTCCCCTCCATTGATTAAGGTCAGAGCGAATCCATTCGCCTACTCCAGGACGTGGCACGCATGGAAGCCGGGCTCAGTTTCTCCGCCGCCGACCTCGCCCAGACCCGCTTCGCCGTCTCCCCCATGTGGGAGGTCGTCACCAGCTACCGCATCGTCGTCCACCACCGGGACTCCGCCGCCCACAGCCGCTGGGCCGCCCAGGTCCGGCCCCGGATCGTGCGCGCCGGCCTCGATCGCGGCTGGCTCGCCGCCCTCGTGCCCGCCCGCGGCTACCTCGCCGACTTCCTCAACCCCACCCCCGCCGGGCCCTTCCCCACCCTCGACGCCGAGCTCGACGCCATCCGCCGCTCCCCCGCCGAGGACGTCATCGACGACCTCGACACCCTGGAGGGGAAGGGGGTCGACGCGTCCAGGCTCCGGATGCTGGGCGAGGACCCCTCGGCCGTCCTCCCCAAGGTCGCCGACGAGATCGAGACGTACTGGGAGCTCGCCCTCGCCCCCTACTGGGCCCGCATCCAGAAGGTCCTGGAGGTCGATGTCTTCCACCGGGCCCGGCAGGTCGCCGAGCACGGTTCGGCGCGGGTCCTGAGCGAGCTCCACGAGACCGTGCGGTGGGACGACGGCACCCTGCGGCTCGTACGGCGGCACTGCGCGCTCACCCGCGACCAGGCCGGGTCGGGGCTGCTGCTCATCCCGTCCGTCTTCGCCTACCCCCAGGTCCTCACCCGTTCCGTACACCCCGATCCGCCCCAACTCGCCTATCCGGCCCGTGGGTTCGGCGGCGTCTGGGAGCCCCGGACCAGCGCCGCCACCGATGCCGTCGCCGCCGTCCTCGGCCGCTCCCGCACCCTGCTCCTCACCGAGCTCGACACCCCCGCCTCCACCACCCAACTCGCCGACCACTGCGGCATGTCCGCCGCCGGCGTCTCCCAGCACCTCATCGCCCTCCGCAACGCCGGACTCGTCACCGCGCACCGCAGCGGCCGCTCCGTCCTCTACGCCCGCACCGCCGTCGCCGACCAACTCCTCCAGCCGCCGGGGATCATGGCCGGATGAGCTCTTCTCCCCCTCTCTGGACCGAGCGTGTTCTCGTACGTGACGGTGTACGGCTGTCCTGTCGCGACTGGGGCGGCTCCGGGCCCGACACCCTCCTCCTCCACGGGCTCGCCGGCCACTCCGGCGAGTGGGACGCCCTCGCCCGGCTGCTCCGGGACGCCGGGCACCGGGTCGTCGCCCTCGACCAGCGCGGGCACGGGCGCAGCGAGCGGCTCCCGGCGGACGTCTCCCGGGCCGCGTACGTCGCCGATGCCGTCGCCGTCGTCGAGGAACTCGGGCTCGTACGACCCCTGTTGATCGGGCAGTCGCTCGGCGGGCACACCGCGCTCCTCACCGCCGCCGCCCACCCCGGTCTCCCACGCGCCCTCGTCCTCGTCGAGGCCGGGCCCGGTGAGCCCGAGCCCGGCCTGCCCGAGCAGATCGGGGGCTGGCTGCGGGCCTGGCCGGTGCCGTTCCCCACGCGGGAGGCGGCCGTCGCGTACCTGGGGAACGGCAAGCGGGCCGTCGGGGAGGGCTGGGCCGACGGGCTCGAAGAGCGCGACGGCGGGCTCTGGCCGCGCTTCGACCCCGGCGTGATGGAGCGGTCCCTCGACGAGAACGCCCGGCGGGAGTTCTGGGGGGAGTGGGGCGCTGTCGCCTGCCCCGGTCTCGTCGTCCTCGGGGAGGGCGGGATCATCGGGCAGGAGCAGTACGGGGAGATGGTTCGGGGGCTGCCCGGGCTGCGTGGCGTCAGCCTCCCCGGGGCCGGGCACGATCTGCATCTGGAGCGGCCCGAGGTGCTGGGTGGGCTGATTCTCGATTTCCTCCGGCAGCAGGGGCTTTGAAGCCCTTGCCTTGGAGTGCACTCCAGTCCCTAGAGTGCGCGCATGCGCTATCGGGTACTCGGCGGGACCGGGATCGACGTCAGCACCTACTGCCTCGGCACCATGATGTTCGGGGCGGTCGGCAATCCGGACCACCAGGAGTCCGTACGGATCATCCATGCCGCCCTCGACCAGGGCATCAACTTCGTCGACACGGCCGACATGTACTCGGCCGGCGAGTCCGAGGAGATCGTCGGCAAGGCGCTGCGCGACCCCCGGCGCCGCGAGGCGACCGTCCTCGCCACCAAGGTGTACTTCCCGATGGGCGGCGAGGGGCCCAACCGGGGTGGCTCCTCCCGGCGTTGGATCACCCTCGCCGTCGAGAACAGCCTCAAGCGGCTCGGTACGGAGTGGATCGACCTCTACCAGGTCCACCGGCCCGATCCCCGGACCGACATCGAGGAGACCCTCGACGTTCTCGGTGATCTCGTCGGCCAGGGGAAGATCCGCGCCTTCGGCTGCTCCACCTTCCCCGCCGAGGAGATCGTCGAGGCCCACGCCGTCGCCGAGCGGCGCGGGCTGCGCCGCTTCCGGTCCGAGCAGCCGCCGTACTCGCTGCTCGCGCGGGGTGTGGAGGCCTCCGTACTGCCCACCGCCCAGAAGTACGGGATGGGCGTACTGACCTGGAGCCCGCTCGCCTCCGGCTTCCTCACCGGCAAGTACCGCAAGGGGCAGCCGATCGACCTCACCAGCGGGCGGCCCGCGCTCACCCCGCACCGCTTCGACCCCTCCCTGCCCGTGAACGCCGCCAAGCTCGACGCCGTCGAGGCCCTCGTCGACGTCGCCGAATCCATCGGGTGCTCCCTGCCCGAGCTGGCGATCGCCTTCGCCGCCGCCCACCCGGCCGTGACCTCCGTGATCCTCGGCCCCCGGACGATGGAACAGCTGGAGGGCCTGCTCAAGGGCTCGACGGTCGTCCTCACCGACGAGACCCTCGACCGGATCGACGCGATCGTGCCGCCCGGGACCAACCTCTACCAGCCGGACGGCGCCTGGCGGCCGCCCTACCTGACCGATCCGACCCTGCGGCGGCGGCCGTTGGGCGAGCGGGCCGCCGGCTGAGCCGCGGGGGCGTCCTGGGGCGGCTCGGCCAGGCCCCGCGAGCCCGGCCCGATCCGAAGGACGGACCCTAGGGGCTCGGGGTGAACTGCTCCGTGCCCACCACCCGGAGCAGGGCCAGGCGCTCCCCCGCGTCCGTGCCCGGCGGCGGGGTGTAGAGGACGAGGCGCTGTTCGCCCTCCGGGGCGAGCAGCACCTGGCAGTCCAGGTCGACCGCGCCGATCAACGGGTGCGCGACCCGCATCCGGCTGTGCCGGCGGACCGCCACCTCGTGCCGCTCCCACAGCTCCGTGAACTCCTCGCTCGCCCCGCGCAGCCGCTCCACGAGCCGGGTGGCCGCCGGGTCGCCGGAGCGGCGGCCGACGGCCGCGCGCAGGTCGGCGACGTGGAGGCGGCTGTAGTACGCGTGCTCCTCGGCCGGGTACGCCGTACGGGCCGCCGGGTCGGCGAACCAGCGCCAGACCACGTTCCGCCCGTGCTCCGACACCGTGCACACCCCGCCGAGCAGGGACTGGGCCATCGCGTTCTGCGCGAGGACGTCCCCGAGGTCGCTCAGGACCTGCGCGGGGGTCGTCTCCAGCTGGTCGAGCAGGTGCAGCAGGCCCGGTGCGACATGGTCGCCGGCCGTGGCGCCGGCCGGCGGGCGGTGGCCGGCGAGGAGGTGGAGGTGGTCGCGCTCGTCGGTGTCGAGGCGCAGCGCGCGGGCCAGTGCGGCGAGCATCTGCGGGGAGGGCTGCGGGCCGCGGGCCTGCTCCAGGCGGATGTAGTAGTCGGCGGACATGCCCGCGAGCTGGGCGACCTCCTCGCGGCGCAGTCCTGGCGTGCGGCGCCGGGGTCCCGCCGGGAGGCCCGCGTCCTGCGGGCGGACCCGCTCACGGGAACGGCGCAGGAAGTCGGCGAGTTCACGGCGGTCGATCGTCATGCGGATCATGGTGCCGTGTGCGGGCCGCCGTATCCAGGGACCGCCGGTCCCCGGGTCGGGCCGTCGGGCTTCGAGAAGAGCACGAGTTCGTGAAGAGAGTGACGGAATTCCTCGGCTCGGACGCCTCCTGAGGCCATTCTGGACCGCATGACGGAGACCAGAATGATCGACGCGGCCGAGCGGCGGGCCCGGCTCGGGGTACGGCACCGGCTGGCGGGGGGCGCGCGGGCGGGGTCCGCGGCGGAGGTCGGGGGCGCGCTGGTGGCGCTGCACGCGACGGATCCGGCGAGCGTGTTCCTCGCGGTGGCGGCGCGGTTGGCGGAGGGCGTCGAGCCGGTGGGGGCGGTGGAGCGGGCGCTGTACGAGGACGGGTCCCTGGTCCGTATGCACGGGATGCGGCACACGGTCTTCGTCTTCCCGTCCTCGCTCGCCGCCGCCGTCCAGGCCTCGACGACCGAACCGGCCGCGGTCCGCGAACGGACCACGCTCCTCAAGCACTTGGCGGCCGGCAGCGCCTTCGACGGGGACTGGCTGGCGGAGACCGAGCGGCTCGTCCTCGCCGAGCTGGGCGCGCGGGGCGAGGCGACGGGGGCCGAACTCGGCGAGGCCGTACCGAGGTTGAGGTCGACGTACGTGTACGGGCCGGGGACCCGCCAGGAGGGGGTGCAGTCCGTGGCGAGCCGGGTGCTGCGGGTGCTCGGCATGGAGGGCCGGATCGTACGGGGCCGGCCGCAGGGTTCGTGGACGTCGAGCCGCTTCCGGTGGGCGACCGCCGAGGCCCATCCCGTACAGGACCCGGCGGAGGCGCGGGCCGAGCTGCTCGGGCGGTGGCTCGGGGCGTGCGGGCCGGCGACCGAGGCGGACCTGACGTGGTGGACGGGGTGGAAGGTCACGGACGTCCGCAAGGCGCTCGCGGCGGTGGGGGCGGTGCGGGTGACGGTCGCGGAGGGGGCGGGTTTCGTGCTGCCGGAGGACCTCGGGCCCGTACCGGAGCCGGAACCCTGGGCGGCGCTGCTGCCCGCGCTCGACCCGACGGCGATGGGGTGGCGGGGGCGCGACTGGTACCTGGACCCGGAGCACCGGGCGGCGCTGTACGACCGCAGTGGGAACGTCGGGCCGACGGTGTGGTGGAACGGCCGGATCGTCGGCGGCTGGGCGCAGCGCCCGGACGGCTCCCTCGCCCGCCGGCTCCTGGCCGACGTGGGCGCGGAGGCGGAGCTGGCGATCGCGGCGGAGGAGGAGCGGCTCGCGGGGTGGCTGGGGGGCGTGCGGGTGACGCCCCGCTTCCGGACCCCGCTGGAGCGGGAGCTGAGCGGCTCCTGACCGGCTCGTCTAGTGGCGGATGTCCAGGCCGGGCACGCCCAGGTCGTGGAGGCCGTCGAGGACGAGGTCGACGCCGACGGCGGCGAGCAGCAGGCCGAGCAGGCGGCCGAGGAGCTCGATCGTGGCGTGGTGGGTGCGGCGCAGGATCCGGGTGAGGAGCAGGACGCAGACGAGGTCGAGGGCGATGACGGACACGTACGCGCCGACGACCGTGGAGCGCCAGGTGAAGGAGTCGCGGGCGGCGGCCTCGATGAGGACGGCGGTCATGGCGAGCGGGCTCACGACGTACGGCATGAGCAGCTCGCGCACCCCGCTGACCAGGTCGGGGGAGTCCTGCTGGGTGCCGTCGGAGCCGAGGTGGAGGCCGAGGACGAGGCCGACGGCGTAGATGAAGAAGATGACGCCGCCCGCGAGCTGGAGGGCGGGCGTGCTGATGTGGAAGAGGTCGAGCAGCCAGGGCGCGGTGATGCCGGTGACGAGGCCGACGAGGACGGCGGCGCCGGAGGAGATGAGCGCGATGAGCCGCAGCTGGCGGACGTCGTGGACCTGGGCGAGGCCGGCGAAGGCGAGGAGCACCTTCGGGGGTCCGACGACGGAGAAGAAGGCGATGAAGGCGGCGGAGAAGGTGAGTGCGTTCACATCGCAGATCTTGACCGGCGCCATGGGGCGGTCGAGTGATTTCTCCCGTTTTCCCGGTTTCCCTCCGCGCGGTGTCGAGAACGGCGGCCCGGCTCCGACTGTGCTGCGAGAGGCAGTAATCGCAGAGATCGACGAGGAGGACGTCATGAAGTACCTGGTGATGGTCCAGGGAGCGCAGGCCGACTACGAGGCGATGACGGGCCGCGGCTCGGCGCAGTACCCGGCCTGGGACAAGACGCAGCTCAAGGCCATGTTCGACCATATGAACGCGATCAACGAGGACGTGACCGCGCGCGGCGAGATGGTCGACGCCCAGGGCCTCGCCGCCCCGTCCACGACCCGCTTCGTCACGGTGGACGCCCAGGGCGAGCCGGTCGTCACGGACGGCCCGTACGCCGAGACCAAGGAGGTCCTCGCCGGCTACTGGGTCCTCGACTGCGACTCCCTGGCCCGCGTCACGGAGATCGCCGCCCAGGTCGCCCGCTGCCCGGTCCCGCCCGGCTCCCCGGACTACCCGGTGGTCATCCGCCCGATCGACGAGACGGGCCCGAGCCAGGACTGAGTTTCAGTGCACCCCGTGGGCTCCGCCTGACGGGCGGGGCCTGCCGCCCGATCGACGAGACGGGCCCGAGCCAGGACTGAGTTTCAGTGCACCCCGTGGGCTCCGCCTGACGGGCGGGGCCTGCCGCTTGGGATGAGGAAGGGGGTCGTCAGGGCTGCTGCGGTGGCCGTGAGGGTGCAGGCGGTGAAGGTGGTCGTGAAGCCTGTCGGTCCCAGGGCGAGGGTGGAGGTCGCGGCCACGCCGAGGGTGCCGCCGAGCTCGTGGAAGGTGTTGACGATGCCCGAGGCGAGGCCGGCCTCGTGGGTGGGGATCAGGCCGAGGGCCGTCGTGGTCGCCGTGACGAAGACCGCGCCCAGGCCGAGGGCGGCCGTCGCCAGGGACGGCAGGAGGGTCGTCCAGGGGTTGGCGGTCGGGGTCAGGAAGGCGAGCGGCAGGCAGCCCGCCGCCGCCAGGGCCATGCCGCCGGCCGCGCAGGCGCGCGGGCCGGCCGTCGTGACCAGGCGGGAGCCGAGGTGGGCGCCGATCGCCGTGGCGAGCGCGACCGGGAGGAAGAGGAGGCCGGTGCGGAGGGCGTCCAGGCCGTGGACGCGCTGGAGCCGCATCGAGCCCAGGAAGAAGAACGAGATCAGGAGTGCCGTCGCGACCAGCATGAGGGCCGAGCCTGCGACGACCGGGCGTCGGGTCAGCATGCGGAGGTCCATGAGGGGGGCGCGGGTTCGGCGTTCCGTCGCCGCGAAGGCGGTGTAGAGGGCGGCTGCCGCCAGGAAGGGCAGTACCGTCCAGCCTTCGTCGCCCGCTCGGACCAGGCCGTAGACGAGCGCGGCCGTTGCTGTGGTGACCAGGAGGGCTCCCGGGATGTCCAGGTGTCCGGGAGCGCGGGTGGGCCTGTCCTTGCGGAGGACTTTCGGGAGGGTCGCCAGGAGTGCCAGGCCCGTCGGGACGTTCACGTAGAAGATCCACGGCCAGCCCGGGCCGGCCGTGAGGGCGCCGCCCAGGAGGACGCCCACGGCGGAGCCGGTGCCGCCGACGGCCGCCCAGACGCCGAGGGCCCTGGCCCGTTCCGGGCCGTGGAAGGTGGTCGTGACGAGGGCCAGGGCCGCCGGGGAGAGGAGCGCGGCTCCCACGCCCTGTGCGATGCGGCCGGAGATCAGGACGGTGGCGTTCGGGGCCAGGCCGCAGGCCAGCGACGCGGCGGTGAAGAGGGCCAGGCCCGAGAGGAGGGTCCGGCGGGCGCCGAGGGCGTCCGCCAGCCGTCCGCCGAGGAGCATCAGACCGCCGAAGCAGAGGGTGTACGCGGTGACCACCCAGGTCAGAGCCGTACGCCCGAGGTCCAGATCGGCGGCGACGGCGGGCAGGGCGACGTTCACGACGGTGACGTCCAGGATCAGCATGAACTGGGCCGCGCAGATCAGCGCGAGGGCCGTCCAGCGGCGTGCGTGGACGTCGGCGGGGGCGAGGTCGGTCGACATAACTGAACTGTACGGCACAGTACAGTTGAACTCAACGGTACAGTTCGGTTGGTACGCTCCCCGCATGGATCCCAAGCCCGCGCCCACCGGCGCCCGCGCCGCCCGCAAGCGGCAGGCCGTCGTACGGGCCGCCCGCGACCTCTTCCTCCGCGAGGGCTTCGGCGTCGGCATGGACGCCATCGCCGCCGAGGCGGGCGTCTCCAAGGTGACCGTCTACAACCACTTCGGCAGCAAGGAAGCCCTCTTCACCGCCGTCGTCGCCGGCGCCCTCGACGAACCCCTCGGGGACACCGAAGGCCCCGACCTCTCCCGGCTCGCCGACGCCGAGGACCTGCGCGCCGCCCTCACCGAGGCCGGCCGCGCCTGGGCGCGGGCCGTCCGTGCCGACGAGGCGGGCCGCGCCCTGCGTACCCTCGTCGCCACCGAGCTCCACCGCTTCCCCGAGCTCGGCCGCGCCTGGCGCGCGCACGGCCCCGCCGGTCACCACCCCGCCGTCGCGGACGCCCTGCGCACCCTCGCCGAGCGGGGCCGGCTCGCGATCCCGGACCTGGAGGTCGCCGTCCTCCAGCTGTACTCGCTGCTGGTCTTCCCGCAGATGGTGTTCGAGCAGTACGGGACGGAGCTCACCGAGGAGCTGAGCGAACGGCTCGTCGTCGACGGGGTCGAGATGTTCCTCCGGCGTTACGCGCCCTGACAGGTGTCATCCTTGGACTTCGACGGAACCCCGCGCCGGGGAGTAAAATTACCCCCTGGGGTATCTGTGGAGGAGTGGCAGTGGAACTCGATCTCGCGGGCGCCGAGCTCAAGGCGGTCCTGAACCGGCTGCGCCGGGCCCAGGGCCAGATCTCCGGCGTCATCCGGATGATCGAGGAGGGGCGCGACTGCGAGGAGGTCGTCACCCAGCTCGCCGCCGCCTCCCGCGCCCTCGACCGGGCCGGGTTCGCGATCATCGCGACCGGGCTCCAGCAGTGCCTGACCGACATCGAGGGCGGCCGCAAGAACGGCGAGGACCCCGAGGCGATGCGCGCCCGGCTGGAGAAGCTCTTCCTCTCCCTCGCCTAGACCGGGAGAACGCGAGGAGTGGCCCCGGGGGTGGTGACCCCGGGGGCCGCCGGGGGGTTGGGGCGGGGCGGGCCGAAGAGGAAGGCCCCGGCCGTAATGGGGGTCGCGTTGTGCGGGGGGCGCCCCCACCCCGGCGGCGCCCCCGGGGGGGCGCCGCGCCCGGGTGTATACGCTCTCCCCCCCCCCCGCCTCCCCGGGCATACGGGCTGGTGCCCCCCGGGGTTGGCTCCCCGGGGGCCACTCCTGTGTCTGCAGGCGCTCAGGACGTCAGTCGTCCGCCAGGCCCTTCAGGCGCTTCGCGATGCGCGTCAGGCGCGCGCCCTGGTAGCGGGCGGCCTCGAGGACCTCCTCTCCGGGGGCGCCGTTGGCACCCGGGTGCGCGGTGCCGTACGGGTTGCCGCCGGCCGCGTAGACCGCCGGGTCCGTGAAGCCGGGGGAGACGATGACCGAGCCCCAGTGGTGGAAGGTGTTGTAGAGCGCGAGCAGCGTCGACTCGTTGCCGCCGTGGACGTTGTGCGCGCTGGTGAAGGCGGTGGCGGGCTTGTCCGCCATGACGCCGCGCTGCCAGAGCCCGCCCGTCGTGTCGACGTACTGCTTGAGCTGCGCGGCCACGTTGCCGAAGCGGGTCGGCGAGCCGAGGGCGTACGCGTCCGCCCACTCCAGGTCGTCGAGCGTGGCGACCTCCACGTCACCGGTGGCGTCCACGTGGGCGCGCCAGGCCGGGTTCGCGTCGATGGCGGCGTCGGGGGCGAGCTCGGTCACCCGGCGGAGGCGCACCTCGGCGCCGGCCTTCTCGGCGCCTTCGGCGACGGCCTGGGCGAGCTGGTGCACGGATCCCGTGGCCGAGTAGTAGATGACGGCGACCTTGACGGACATGGTGGACTCTCCTCAGCCGAACTCTACGAGCGAAGCGGATTTCTTTCCGGTTCCTGTTCCGAGCGTAAGCGGATCGCTATCCGCTTCGCAAGGGCAACAGGTATGCTCGCATCAGAAAGCGACCCACGGGGGAACGGGGCTCAGCGAACAGGAGTCGGCAGATGAGCACGGAGAACCCCCAGCCCGGAGACCGGTCCGGCGACCGGTCCGGAGACAGGGCGGCAGCGCCGGCACTCAGCCTGCTCCCCACCGTCGACACCCCCGCCCCCGAGCGCGCCGACGCGGCCCGCAACCGGCGCCGGATCCTCGACGCGGCCGCCCGGATCGTCGCCGAGGAAGGCCCCGACGCCGTCACCATGAACCAGGTCGCCCACGCCAGCGGCATAGGCGTCGGCACCGTCTACCGCCGCTTCGGCGACGTCTCCCAGCTCCTGTGGGCGCTCCTCGACGAGCGCGAGCGCCGCTTCCAGGAGGCGTACATGACCGGCCCTCCCCCGCTGGGCCCCGGCGCCCCCGCCGCCGAACGCCTCGACGCCTTCCTCGACGCGCTCGTCGACCGGGTCGCCGCCCAGCGCGCCCTGCTGCTCGCGGCGCACTCCGCCGCGCCCCGCGCCCGCTACTACAGCGGCGCCTACCGGGTGATGCACACGCACATGTCCCTGCTCATCGGACAGCTCAGGCCGGGGAGCGACAGCACGCTCCTCGCGCACCTGGCGCTCGCGCCGTTCTCCCCCGACGTCATGCACCACCTGACGGTCGAGCAGGAGCTGCCGGCCGACCGCCTCAAGGCCGGTATACGGGACCTGCTGACGTTGCGGGGCTGACCGATCCGCGGACGGTCGTGGACCGGTGGGCCCTCGCCGTCGCAAGATCGCGCCATGACCACGTACCTGATCCTGCACGGCTTCCAGAACCGCCGCCCGCCCGCCCACTGGCAGCACTGGCTCGCCGGGGAGCTGCGCGAGCGCGGCCACGAGGTCCGCTACCCCCAGCTGCCCGAGCCGGACGCGCCCGAGCTCGGCGCGTGGCTCGACGCCCTGGAGGAGCACGGGCGGCGCCCGGCCGAGGGCGAGTTCGTGGTCCTCGCGCACAGTCTCTCGGTGCTGCTGTGGCTGCGCGCCGGGGTGCGGCGGCCGGACGCCGACCGGGTCCTCCTGGTCGCCCCGCCGTCCCCGCAGGTCACCGCCTCGATCCCGGAGATCGCCGGCTTCGCGGACGGTCTCGACCTGGCGGAGGCGGGACTCAAGGCGCGGCTCGTGTACGGGGACGGGGACCCGTACTGCCCCGAGGGCGCCGACCTGCACTACGGCATCCCGCTCGGCCTCGACCTGGACCTCGTACCGGACGGCGAGCACCTCAACCCGGACTCGGGGTACGGGGAGTGGCCCTCGGTCCTGGAGTGGTGCGAGGACCCGGCCGTACGGGTGCGGGGAAACCTCGCGCGGTAGCACCGGCACGCCCGGTAGCGTCGGCCGGATGCATCCCGAGACCGCACCGTACGACCAGGGCCTGCTCGACGTGGGCGACGGCAACCGCATCCACTGGGAGGTCTCCGGGAACCCGGACGGCAAGCCCGCGCTCGTCGTGCACGGCGGGCCGGGCTCCGGCTCCTCCCCGGGCAGCCGGCGGTACTTCGACCCGGAGGCGTACCGGGTCGTCCTCTTCGACCAGCGGGGCTGCGGCCGCTCCACCCCGCACGCGAGCGACCCGGCCGCCGACATGTCCGTGAACACCACCGCGCACCTGGTGGCCGACATGGAGCGGCTGCGCGAGCACCTCGGGATCGACACGTGGCTGCTGTACGGCGGTTCCTGGGGCTCCACGCTGATCCTGGCGTACGCGGAGGCGCACCCCGAGCGCGTGTCGGAGATCGTGATCGCGGCCGTCACCACCACCCGCCGCTCCGAGACGGCCTGGCTGTACGAGGGCGTCGGCCGTTTCTTCCCCGAGGCCCACGAGCGCTTCCGGGCGGGGGTGGACCACGCGGCGGACCCGGTCGGGGAGTACGCCGCCCGGATGGACCACCCCGACCGGGCCGTACGGGAGAAGGCGGCCGCGGACTGGTGCGCCTGGGAGGACGCCGTCCTGTCGATGGAGGGCATGGGCACCCCGTACACCGACCGGGTCGACGACACCCGGCTCGGCTTCGTGCGCATCTGCTCGCACTACTTCGCGCACGGCGCCTTCCTGGAGGAGGGCGCGCTGATCCGCGACGCGCACCGGCTCGCCGGGATCCCCGGGGTCCTGATCCACGGCCGGCTCGACATGGGCGGCCCGCTGACCACCGCCTGGGAGCTGGCCCGCGCCTGGCCGGACGCCGAGCTGCACGTGGTGGAGAAGGCGGGACACCTGGGCGGCGAGGAGACCCGGGAGCTCGTCCTCGCGGCCCTCGACGGGTTCGCAAAGGGGTGAGTCCACGGGTCGTACCGCTTCGCGAAGGGGTGAGTCCACCGGGCGGGCGCCACGCGCGCGCGTGATGATCGGTCCATGAGTCCCCAGGCCCCCGAGATCCACCTCGCCCAGCAGCCGGAGGCCGACGCGCTGCTCGGCCGGTCGCCGCTCGCCGCGCTCGTCGGCATGCTCCTCGACCAGCAGGTCCCGATGGAGTGGGCGTTCTCCGGCCCGTACACGATCGCGACCCGCATGGGCCACGACGACCTCGACGCGCAGGAGATCGCCGCCCGGGACCCGGAGGAGTTCGCCGCGCTGCTCTCCGAGAAGCCGGCCGTGCACCGCTACCCGGGTTCGATGGCGCACCGGATCCAGCAGCTGTGCCAGTTCCTCGTCGAGGAGTACGGGGGCGACGCCGAGGCCGTCTGGGCGGACGCGGCGACCGGGAAGGAGCTGCTCGCGCGGCTCCAGGCGCTGCCCGGCTTCGGGAAGCAGAAGGCGCAGATCTTCCTGGCCCTGCTCGGCAAGCAGTACGGGGTGCGGCCCACGGGCTGGCGGGAGGCGGCCGGCCTGTACGGGGAGGAGAACTGCCACCGTTCGGCGGCGGACATCACCGGTCCCGAGTCGCTCGCGAAGGTCCGGGCGCACAAGCAGGAGATGAAGGCCGCGGCCAAGGCCGCGAAAGCCGCCAAAGACCGCTAGCCGACTGGGAATTGATAATTCCACATGTCATTCCCGTTTGACCTGACAGTAATTGTGACGGATCTGTTCACAGAATGCCCCCGAGATCGCTAGCTTCCCCTCAACCTCGTCCGTACCGGGAAGGACTTCTGTGAACGCATCCCAGCGCCGAGCCGCGGCCATCCTCGCCGCCGCCGCCCTCGCCACCCCGCTGGTCCTTGCCTCCCCCGCCACCGCGGGACAGGACCCGGCTGCCGCACCCGCCCGCGACGCCGCCCGGCTGGCGAAGAAGCTGGTCCGCGAAACCACCGCCCAGGACGCCTACAAGCACCTGCAGAAGTTCCAGGCCATAGCCGACTCGGCCGGCGGCAACCGCGCGGCCGGCACGCTCGGCCACGACGCCTCGGCCGCCTATGTGTACACGCAGCTCAAGAAGGCCGGATACGACGTCCGCTACCAGAAGTTCGACTTCATCTACACCGAGACGCTCGCCGAGAAGGCCTCCGTCGTCGCGCCCGCGCCCCGGGCGCTCGGCATCAAGGCCATGACGTACACGAAGTCCACCCCGGTCGGCGGCATCAACGCCGAGCTCGCCGCCGTGCCCGTCGACGCCGACGGCTCCACCGGCTGCGAGCCGGGCGACTTCGCCTCCGGCACCTTCACCGGGAAGATCGCGCTGATCAAGCGGGGTGTCTGCTCCTTCGCGATCAAGCAGCAGAACGCCGCCGCGGCCGGCGCCGTCGGCGCGGTCGTCTACAACAACGTCGACGGCGCGCTCTCCGGCACCCTCGGCACCCCGGAGTCCGGCGCGATCCCCACCGGCGGGGTCAGCCTGGCCGAGGGCACCCAGCTCGCCGCCGACCTCGCCAAGGGCCCGGTCTCGCTCTCCTTCGAGATCCGCCAGCTCCAGGAGAAGCGCAGCACCAACAACGTCATCGCGGAGACCCGCGGCGGCAACGCCGCCAACACCGTGATGCTCGGCTCCCACCTCGACTCCGTCACCGCGGGCCCCGGCATCAACGACAACGGCTCGGGCTCCGCCGGACTCCTGCAGACCGCCCTGGAGCTCGCCAAGTCGAAGGACAAGGTCCGCAACAAGGTCCGCTTCGCCTGGTGGTCGGCGGAGGAGGTCGGCCTCCTCGGCTCCGAGCACTACGTCAAGAGCCTCACCGCGCTCGACAAGAAGGAGGTCAAGCTCTACCTGAACTTCGACATGATCGCCTCGCCGAACTACGGCCTGTTCGTGTACGACGGCGACAACTCGGACGGCGTCGGCGCGGACGCCGGCCCCGAGGGCTCCGCCCAACTGGAGCGCGACATCACCGAGTTCATGGACCGGCGCGGGGTCCCGCACGAGGGCACCGACTTCACCGGCCGCTCCGACTACGGCCCGTTCATCAAGGTCGGCATCCCCTCCGGCGGCACCTTCACCGGCGCCGAGGGCATCAAGACCGCGGCCCAGGCAGCCAAGTTCGGCGGCACGGCGGGCGTCGCGTACGACGTGAACTACCACGCCAAGGGCGACGACATCAGCAACATCGACATGACGGCCTTCGACGTGAACATCGACGTCATCGCCCACGCCGTGGGCACCTACGCCCACGACCTCTCGTCCCTGCGCAAGCCGGTCGTCTCCGTCCCGACCACCGGCGACGCGGGCAGCGGCGGCGGCCTGCACGGCGACCACGACGAGGTCGCCCTCTAGTCAGCGCCTCCGACGGGCCGTACCGAAGATCGAGCGGCTGATCTCCCGGCCCAGCTGGGTGCCGATCGACCGGGCCAGGGACGTGAAGATCCCACTGCCCACCACCTGTTCGGCGAGCGAAGGCTCCTCCTTCTGCCGAGGAGCCTTCGCCCCCGCCTTCTCCGCCTCCTCCGCCTTCTCCGCCTCCTCCGCCTCCTTCGCGGCCGCCGCCTCCAGGGCCGCCGCCTCCGCCGCCCGCTGCTCGGCGGTCAGCTTCTCGTACGCCGACTCCCGGTCCACCGCCTCCGCGTACCGCCCGTACAGCGGCGAAGCCTTCACCGCCGCGTCGAGGGCCGCCGCGTCGACCGGCCCCATCAGCGACTCCGGGGCCCGCAGCCGGGTTGCCGCCACCGGGGTCGGGGCGCCCTTCTCGCTCAGTACGGTGATCACCGCCTCGCCCGTACCGAGGCCGGTCAGCACCTCCTCCAGGTCGTACGGCGAGTTCGGGAAGGTCCGCACCGTCGCCTTCAGGGCCTTCGCGTCGTCCGGGGTGAAGGCGCGCAGCGCGTGCTGCACCCGGTTGCCGAGCTGCCCGAGCACGTCCGAGGGGACGTCCTTCGGGGTCTGCGTCACGAAGAAGACCCCGACGCCCTTCGAGCGGATCAGCCGCACCGTCTGCGTGATCGACTCCAGGAACGCCTTCGAGGCCCCGCCGAAGAGCAGATGCGCCTCGTCGAAGAAGAAGACCAGCTTCGGCTTGTCGAGATCGCCGACCTCGGGCAGGTCGTGGAAGAGGTCCGCCAGCATCCACATCAGGAAGGTCGAGAACAGCTGCGGCTTGTCCTGCACGGCCGGCAGCTCCAGGACCGAGACGATCCCCCGCCCGTCCGCCGCCGTCCGCAGGAACTCGCTCGTGTCGAACTCCGGCTCCCCGAAGAAGTCCCCCGCGCCCTGCTGCTCGAAGGCCGTGATGGAGCGAAGGATCACCCCGGCCGTCACCGTCGACAGCCCGCCGATCCCCTTGAGCTCGGCCTTCCCGGTGTCCGAGACCAGGAAGGCCACCACCGCCCGCAGGTCCTTGAGGTCGATCAGCTCCAGACCCTTGGAGTCGGCGTAGTGGAAGATCAGGCCGAGCGACTGCTCCTGCGTCTGGTTGAGCTGGAGCACCTTGGAGAGCAGGACGGGACCGAAGCTGGTGACCGTGGCGCGGACCGGGATGCCGGGGCCGGTGCCGCCGAGCCCGTAGAACTCGCAGGGGAAGCCGCGCGCCTGCCACTCCTGGCCGACCTGCCCGGCGCGCTCCCGGACCTTGGCGCCGTCCTGGCCGGGCGTCGAGATGCCGGAGACGTCGCCCTTGATGTCGGCGAGGAAGACCGGGACGCCGTTCGCCGAGAGCTGCTCGGCGATCAGCTGGAGCGTCTTCGTCTTGCCGGTGCCGGTGGCCCCGGCGACCAGACCGTGCCGGTTGAGCACCGGCAGCGGGAGACGGATGCCCGCTTCCGGGTGACAGGTGCCGTCCCAGAGCAGCGCCCCCAGTTCGAGTGCGGGTCCGTCGAAGGCGTACCCGGCGGCGATCCCGGCGGCGGGCCCCGCCAGGGAGGCCGGAGCCGTCCCGGTCGCTGCCGTCTCCGGCGCGGGAGCCGTCCCCGTCGCTGCCGTCTCCGGCGCGGGAGCCGTCCCCGTCGCTGCCGTCTCCGG
Source organism: Streptomyces sp. NPDC055815 (assembly GCF_053616475.1). Taxonomy (NCBI): domain Bacteria; kingdom Bacillati; phylum Actinomycetota; class Actinomycetes; order Kitasatosporales; family Streptomycetaceae; genus Streptomyces; species Streptomyces sp. NPDC055815. The sequence goes on from NZ_JBSHDU010000007.1 coordinate 27,152, forward strand.
CGCGGCCGTCGCGGCCGCTTCGGTCTCCGGCGGCTGCTCGCTGACGCTCATGACGGCACCCCAATTTCGGTTTTGTCACGGTTTGCACCAGCATCCCACTGCCGTCGCGTGGCTGCGCCGGGAGCCGCTCGCCCGGTAGGCTTTCCGTGTGATCTTCAAGCGCATCGGAAACGGAAAGCCGTATCCCGACCACGGCCGGGAAAGCACCCGGCAGTGGGCGGACGTCGCCCCGCGCCCGGTCCGCCTCGACCAGCTGGTGACCACCAAGGGCCAGCTGGACCTGGAGACCCTGCTCGCCGAGGACTCCACCTTCTACGGCGACCTCTTCGCGCACGTCGTGAAGTGGCAGGGCGACCTCTACCTCGAGGACGGACTGCACCGCGCCGTCCGCGCGGCGCTCCAGCAGCGCCAGGTGCTGCACGCCCGCGTCCTGGAACTCGACTGAGCCGACGCCCCCGCTGAGCCTTTCGGGGTCAGTTCGCCCCCATCCGGACGCGATCACATGATCATCAAGTAGGCATCGCCGACGGGCGGCATTACGCTGCGTTCATGAGCATGCTCACTCCCCCCGGCATGGGCGGTAAGTACCGCATCACGGGGGATGTCTACCCCCGCATGCGCCGCCCCCACCGCCGGCGCAGGATCGTCCTCGCGTCCGCCGCCGCCGTGGTCGTGCTCGGCGCGGCCGGCTGGGGGACGCTCCAGCTCGTCGACGTCTTCTCCGGCGACGGGGGAACGAAGACCACGGCCGGGAAGCAGGCCGACTGCAAACCCGCGCCCACGCCGACGGCCGCGCCCGCCGCCTTCCCGAAGCCCGCGCAGATCACCGTCAACGTCTACAACGCGACCCCGCGCAGCGGACTCGCGAAGACGACCGCGGACGAGCTGAAGAAGCGCGGCTTCACGATCGGCAAGGTGGGGAACGCGCCCACCGCCTACGACAAGAAGGTCACGGGCACCGGACTGCTGCTCGGCGCGCCCGCGGCCACCAAGGGCGCCTTCACGGTCCTCGGCACCCAGCTCGCGGGCGCCACGACCAAGACGGACACCCGGGGCACGGCGGACGTGGACCTGATCATCGGGACCGCGTTCAAGACGCTGTCCCCGAAGGCGACGGCGGACGCGGCCCTGGTCGCGTTGACCAAGCCCGCGCCCGCGGTGAAGCCCTGCCGTTAGGGGTTCTTCTACTCGGCCGAGCCGACTGTGTCTTATTCGGCGGAGCCGACTGTGTCTTATTCGGCCGAGCCGTACATGCGGTCGCCCGCGTCGCCCAGGCCCGGGACGATGTAGCCGTTCTCGTTGAGCCGCTCGTCGACCGAGGCCGTCACGACGGTCACCGGCGTGCCCGCGAGCTCGCGCTCCATGACCTCGACGCCCTCCGGGGCGGCGAGGAGCACGACCGCGGTCACGTCGTCGGCGCCGCGCTTGATGAGCTCCTGGATCGCCGCGACCAGCGTGCCGCCGGTCGCCAGCATCGGGTCCAGGACGTAGACCTGGCGGCCCGAGAGGTCCTCCGGCATCCGCGTCGCGTAGGTCGACGCCTCCAGCGTCTCCTCGTTGCGGATCATGCCGAGGAAGCCGACCTCGGCCGTCGGGAGCAGCCGGACCATGCCGTCGAGCATGCCGAGCCCGGCGCGCAGGATCGGGACCACCAGCGGACGCGGGTGCGACAGCTTCACGCCGGTCGTGGGCGTGACGGGGGTCTCGATGTCGACCTGCTCGGTCCGCACGTCCCTGGTGGCCTCGTAGGCGAGCAGGGTGACCAGCTCGTCGGCGAGACGGCGGAAGGTCGCGGAGTCCGTGCGCTTGTCGCGCAGGGTGGTGAGCTTGTGGGCGACCAGGGGGTGGTCGACGACGTGGAGACGCATGACTCAACAGTAGCCCGCCGAACACTGGCGTCGACCCACGGCGCCGGGGCAAAGTGGGGGCACAGGGACCCAGCGATGGGGTGGTGTGGCCGATGCCCGACCTGGAAGAACCGGCCGAGGAAGCCGCCGAGGGGGCGGCCCGCACGCCGGCACCGGAGACCGACGCGGAGCGCCGCAGGCGCCGCGCCCAGTTCCTCCGCGAGCTGAACGAGGCCAAGGCGCTGCGCGAGCGCGTGCAGCCGCGACGCGCCCGGGCCGCCCGGATGCGCCAGGCGATGCGCATGCGGACCTTCCGCTGGTGAGGCCGTCCCGGACGGATCATCCGCTGTGCGCCCCCTTCGTGCGCCGGGGTCGCACGCCCGCCCGATGGCGGGGTCGTTCAGACTGATGCACGACGCAAGAGCCGAAGACCTCTCCTGACGGCGTCGTATCTGTCACGATGCCGATTGGGCGGGGCATCAGGCTCGCGCCGCCGGAACGTCACACCTCTGATCAGTGGGAGAGAGTCAGGTGTACTTCGCCGCACTGCTCGCGCGCACCGAAGACGGGTGGGAAGCGAGCGACACGGAGCTCGACGACGTGGAGACCCTGTCGGATCTGACCGAGCTCGCCCGTGAGGCCTCGGACGACGACACGGTGATCGTCTTCATCGAGCAGGAGGACGCGTGGTTCGGGATCGTCCGGATCGAGGGTGAGGAAGACCCTCGCATCTACGTCTCGGACGGGGCCGCCGCCGCCCGTTCCTCGTACGGGGAGATGCTCACCCGGGAGCTCCTCGGGGACGATCTGGACGACCTGGTCGACGACCTGGAGACGCTGGACCTGGACGGCACCGAGGACGGGGAGCCGCCGGCCGCCGACCCGGACGAGGACGACGAGGCGGGCTCCGTCGCCGCCGAGGCCGTCCCGGCCGCTCCGGTGGGCGACCGGCTGATCCTGGCGGACCTCGGCATGTCGGCGGAGGACCTGCTGGCCCTCGACGCCGACGCGCTCGCGGAGATCGCGGACGCGCTGGGCGCCGCGGACGTCCTGGAGGCCGTCCGCTAGTGGCACCTGCGGTACCTGTTCCCGACGCGAGGGGCGACGCGGCGGGCGAGGCGAGGGACGAGGCGACGGGCGACGCCCCGGCGAGGTCCATGACCGATCCCGTACGGGACGCGGTGGGAGACCCCGACGCCGTGCCCGACGCCGTACGGGAGCCCGTACGGGATCCCGGCGCGGACGCCCTGCCCGACCCCGTACGGGAGCCCATAAGGGACCCCGGCCCGGACGTCGTTCCCGATCCCGTACGGGATCCCTGGCGGGATGCCATGCGGCTTGCGATGGCCGAGGCCGAGGCTGCCGGGCCGGCCGGTGACGTACCGGTCGGCGCGGTCGTGCTCGGGCCCGACGGCGCCGTGATCGCCCGCGCGCACAACGAGCGGGAGGCCACCGGCGACCCCACCGCGCACGCCGAGGTGCTCGCCCTGCGCCGGGCGGCCGCGGTGACCGGCGAGTGGCGGCTGACGGGCTGCACGCTCGTCGTGACCCTGGAGCCGTGCGTGATGTGCGCCGGCGCACTCGTCCAGTCGCGGGTCGAGCGGGTGGTGTTCGGGGCGCTCGACGAGAAGGCGGGCGCGACCGGTTCGCTCTGGGACCTCGTGCGCGACCGCCGGCTCAACCACCGCCCCGAGGTGATCCAGGGCGTCCTCGGCGAGGAGTGCGCCGAGCAGTTGACGGCCTTCTTCCGCGCCCGCTGACCTGCGGCGGGATACGGATTTCATCGCAGGGCCAAGTTGGGCTAAGCTCTCTCTCGGTAGCGTGTCCGAGCGGCCGAAGGAGCTCGCCTCGAAAGCGAGTGTGGCGCAAGTCACCGAGGGTTCAAATCCCTCCGCTACCGCTTCGATCGAAGGGCCCGACGCATCAGCGTCGGGCCCTTCGGCGTATCTCCCCCACGCACACGGAAGAGCCCGCGCACGGGAAAGGCCGTACACGGGAAAGGTCGCACACGGGAAAGGCCCCGGTTCGCGCGCGTGGCGCGGCCGGGGCCTTCTCACGTAGGACGGGGGGAACGGCATCGGGGGGACAAGCCGTTCCCCCCGATGAGAACCGGACCTGCAAGCCCGTACCGCAGTCAGGGGGGAAGCATGCGGCGCGGACCCCGCAGTGCGGGCCGGTTCCTTCGAGCCCCGCCGATTCCTGCCAGATCCGCCGGGCTCGACATCCATACTGCTCGCCCATCACTCTTCCGGGGGGCGGCGAAAGGCCCCGATCGCCGGGCCCTTGGTCCATAAAGCCTCGGTTAGAGTGGCGCGGTCGTACGGCGGGGGAACAGGGGAGGGCTGGGCAGATGGCGCAAGCGAAGAAGGTCGCGCTCTACGCGGTCGTGGTCTTTGTGCTGTACACGATCGTCACATCTCCCGCCCGGGCGGCCGATCTGGTGCAGGTAGGGTTCGAGGGCATTTCCAGCGCCGCCCAGGGAGTCGGTCAGTTCATGACCGAACTCGTCAACTAGGAGCTTTCCGTGATCCGCCATCTGGTCCTCTTCAAGCTCAATGACGGTGTCGACCGCGACGAGCCGCGCGTGGTCGCCGGCGTCGAGGCGTTCCGCGCGCTCGGCGAGCAGATCCCGGAGCTGCGCTTCTGGGAGTGCGACTGGAACATCACGGACCGGCCGATCGCCTACGACTTCGCCATCAACTCGGCCGTCGAGGACAAGGACGCCCTGCAGCGCTACCTCGACCACCCGGCGCACCAGGCGGGCGTCGCCCAGTGGCGCGAGTTCGCTACCTGGGTGATCGCGGACTACGCCTTCTAGTCCTCCTCTTCACCCCGAGGCTCCCCGCCGTCGCGGCGGGGGGCCTTTTCCGTGCGTGACCTCCCCTTTTTCCGCCAACATGCCCTCAACACGGGACTATGCGGTGCTTGCACACAGTGGACATGTCTTGTGATGCTATGACCGCTTTTGACGGATGAGTTGACCGTAGTTGACCCAGTCGACCAGCAAGACCAGCCAAAGGGGTGGCGTGAACGTGCCGGCCAGTACAGCACCTCAGGTCCCGCCCCAGCACGAGGCGGGTGGAGCGGCGGACACCCCGCGCCCCCGGCCGCAGAGCAGCCGGGGCGCCGACACCCGGGCGCTCACCCAGGTGCTCTTCGGGCAGCTCAAGAACCTGGAACCCGGGACCCCCGAGCACCACCGGGTCCGCGGGGCCCTCATCGAGGCCAACCTGCCGCTCGTACGGTACGCGGCGGCCCGCTTCCGCTCCCGCAACGAGCCGATGGAGGACGTCGTCCAGGTCGGCACCATCGGCCTGATCAACGCCATCGACCGCTTCGACCCGGACCGGGGCGTGCAGTTCCCCACCTTCGCGATGCCCACCGTCGTCGGCGAGATCAAGCGGTACTTCCGCGACAACGTCCGGACCGTGCACGTGCCGCGCCGGCTGCACGAGCTCTGGGTCCAGGTGAACGGCGCCACCGAGGACCTGACGACCGCTCACGGCCGCTCCCCCACGACCGCGGAGATCGCCGAGCGGCTGCGGATCGGCGAGGACGAGGTGCTCGCCTGCATCGAGGCCGGCCGCTCGTACCACGCGACCTCCCTGGAGGCCGCGCAGGAGGGCGACGGGCTGCCCGGGCTGCTCGACCGGCTCGGCTACGAGGACCCCGCCCTGGCCGGCGTCGAGCACCGCGACCTCGTCCGCCACCTGCTCGTCCAGCTGCCCGAGCGGGAGCAGCGGATCCTGATGCTGCGCTACTACAGCAACTTGACCCAGTCTCAGATCAGCCAGGAGCTCGGCGTCTCCCAGATGCATGTGTCAAGGCTCCTCGCCCGCAGCTTCGCCCGCTTGAGATCCGCAAACAGGATCGAGGCGTAGCTGGAACGGGTAGACCGGTTCGGAGCAGTTCTCCGGGTGCCCAAATGCCGTACACCCCTTGTTTCCTGCGGAAATGTCAGCTGTCCGTGTCGACAAGTCACTACAGCGTGTTGCCGACATGTGACATTCTGCTGGAACCGAGTTTGCCGCAGCCCCGCCGCCGGTATTCAGGTGGAGGCTGCGTTCCTCAGATGGTCGCGGCCACCGCGACCGTCCGCGACCTCAAGGGGGTGGCATGTCCACAGAACTGGGCAGCTCGAAGGTGCTCACGCTCACGCCCGTTCCCGTGCCCACGCAGACGACGGCGCCGACCGCGACCGACAGCGCGGAGACCGCTGCGACCGCCGAGGTCGCGCCGCCGCCGATGACGGTCGCGCCCGGAGCGCTCGACACGCGCACCCTCTCCCGCTCCCTGTTCCTGCGGCTGCGCGCCCTCGACGCGGAGGGTGCCGCGGCCGACAGCCCGGAGCGGACCTACGTCCGCGACACCCTCATCGAGCTCAACCTCCCCCTCGTGCGCTACGCGGCGGCCCGCTTCCGCTCCCGCAACGAGCCGATGGAGGACATCGTCCAGGTCGGCACCATCGGCCTGATCAAGGCGATCGACCGCTTCGACTGCGAACGGGGCGTGGAGTTCCCGACGTTCGCGATGCCGACCGTCGTCGGCGAGATCAAGCGCTTCTTCCGCGACACCTCCTGGTCGGTCCGCGTCCCGCGCCGACTCCAGGAGCTGCGCCTCGCCCTCACCAAGGCCAGCGACGAGCTCGCGCAGAAGCTCGACCGCTCCCCCACCGTCCCCGAACTCGCCGCCGTGCTCGGGGTGTCGGAGGAGGACGTCGTCGACGGCCTCGCCGTGGGCAACGCGTACACCGCCTCCTCGCTCGACTCCCCCTCGCCCGAGGACGACGGCGGCGAGGGCTCGCTCGCGGACCGCCTCGGCTACGAGGACACGGCCCTCGAAGGCGTCGAGTACCGCGAGTCGCTCAAGCCGCTGCTCGCCAAACTGCCGCCCAGGGAGCGGCAGATCATCATGCTCCGCTTCTTCGCCAACATGACGCAGTCGCAGATCGGCGAGGAGGTCGGCATCTCCCAGATGCACGTCTCGCGCCTCCTCACCCGGACCCTCGCCCAGCTGCGCGAAGGCCTCATCTCCGACTGACTTCCCGCAAACCACTGCCCTGTTGACGACTCGTCAGCCAGACTGGGGCGCATGAGGCGAAGGAAGCCGGGACTTGCGGCGGTGGCGCTCTGCCTCGGCGGGGCGCTGACCGCGTGCGGCGGCGGAGGAGACGGCGAGGGGTACGCGGCGGTCGGCGCCGGCCCCTCCCCGAAGGGCGCGGTCGCCCCTTCGGGCGTGGTCACCCTGGTCCCCCTGGAGCCCTCGGAGAGCGGGACGACGTCCAGCACGTCGTCCCCGTCACCCGCGCCCCCCGGAAGCCCCGGGACGCCGCCCACGGGCCCCGACGGGGCCTCTCCGGGCCCTTCAGGGACGCCGGGGACTCCTGGCAGCCCAGGAACCTCCGGGACCTCCGGACCTTCCCGTACGGGATCGAGTACGGGATCGAGTACGACTCCGCCGACCGCGCCCGGCACCGGCGGCACCCCGCCCCGCACCCCCTCCACGACACCCGGACCCACCACCCCCGGCACGCCCCCCACGTCGCCCACGCCGACGACCCCGCCGGGGCCCGCCGTGCTGACCGTCTCCGCGCCGAGCCTCGCGGAGAGCGACCGGCGCTGGTGCCAGCGGGTCACCGTCACCTTCCGCAACACCGGTGGCACCGCCGCCGCTTCGGGCACGGTCGGCTTCGCGACGCACGTCATCGGCCTGCTCGGCACCGACTGGGGAACGGTCGCCACCAGCCAGCCCCTGCCCGCACCGATCGCCGCCGGGACGGCACGCACCCAGACGTACACGGTGTGCGTGGACTCCTGGCGGGTGCCGCTCGGCATGCGCGTCGACACCCGCGAGGTCACCGCCACCTGGCGGTGATCACACGTACCGCACCCCCGTCAGCCCCTCCGAGAGGTCCCACAGTCGGCGGCCCGTCCCCGGGTCGGACGCCGCGTCCGAGAGGCGGACGCGGGTCGGGGTGCCCCGGAGTTCGCCCATGCCGTCCGGGCCGATGAACTCGCCGCCCGCGACCGACGGATCGGTCGCCGCGTACAGCTGGGGCAGCGCTCCCCGCTCCGGGCGCTGGGCGAGGAGCGGATTGCCGATGCGCCCGAAGAACAGCTTCGCCAGGCCCGAGGTGTCCTTCATCTGGAGGTTCGTCGCGGTGTAGCCGGGGTGGGCGAGCACGCTGCGGACCGGGCTCGCGGTCGCGGAGAGGCGGCGGTGCAGCTCCTTGCCGAAGACGGCGTTGGCGAACTTCGACTGGTTGTAGAAGGGCATCGGCGCGTAGCCGTGCTCACCGTTCAGGTCGTCGAAGCGGAGGCTGCCCTGCCGGTGGTTGATCGAGCTGACCGTGACGACCCGGGGGTCCGTCCCGGCGGCGAGCAGGTCGAGCAGCAGGCCGGTGAGCGCGAAGTGACCGAGGTGGTTGGTCGCGAACTGGAGCTCGTGGCCCTGGGGACTGAGCGTGCGGGGCGGCGCCATCACGCCCGCGTTGTTCACGAGGACGTCGAGACGCGGGTGCTCGGCGCGCAGCCGGTCGGCGAAGGCCCGGACCGAGTCGAGGTCGGCGAGGTCGAGCGGGCGGACGTCGAGGAGGCGTGGGTCGGCGCCCAGGGCCTCGGCGGCGCGGCGGCCCTTCTCCTCGTCCCGTACGGCGAGGATCACGCGGGCGCCCCGGCGGGCGAGCTCGCGGGTGGTGGCGAGGCCGAGGCCGCTGTTGGCCCCGGTGACGACGAAGACCCGCCCGGTCTGGTCCGGGATCAGGTCGGCGGTCCAGCGCTGCTTCTCAGTCATGCGGCACACGTTGCCGTTCGTGTCACCGAGTGTCAAGCACGGCTCTGGATGTCACGGAAGTCACCGCGTACCATCGTTCCCGTGACCACCCTCGCCCAGCGCAAACGCCAGCTCGTCGCGACCGAGCTCACCGAGGCGGCGCTCCAGCTGCTCGCCCTCCGGGGCTTCGACGCGGTGACCGTCGACGAGATCGCGACCACCGCGGGGGTCTCCAAGCGGACCTTCTTCCGGTACTTCGCGTCCAAGGAGGACGTGGTCGTCCAGTTCCTGGCCGGCATGGGTGCCGACATGCGCGCGGGGCTCGCCGCCCGGCCCGCCGGGGAGCGGCCGTCCGAGGCGCTGCTCCAGACCGTCTCCGTACCGCTGGCGGTCTGCGGCGACCACGCCGAGCGCGCGCTGCCGGTCGTCCGGCTGATCCTGCGGACGCCCGCGCTCCTCGCCCGCTTCCTCGAGCACCAGGCCCGGTGGCGCGAGGAGCTGACCGAGGAGCTGGCGGCCCGGCTCGGCCGCGATCCCGGGACCGACCTCTACCCGCGGCTCGCGGCGGGCATGGCGCTCGCCGCCTTCGACGCCGTACTGCACCGGTGGAGCGAGGGCGAGGGTGAGAGCCCCGAGGATCCGGGTGGGCTGATCGAGGAGGCCTTCGCGGTGCTCGCGCCCGCCCTGGATTCCGTGAACAAGTGAATCCGTGAGCAAGTGAATCCGTTAGCAAGTAGATCCGTGAGCAAGTAGATCCGTGAGCAAGTAAAAAGGTGGGCCGGTCCGCGTGCTGCGGACCGGCCCACCTCTGCAGGGGTACGGAAGCGCTGGTCAGCCCAGCGCCAGCCAGGCGACGGCCGCCAGGACGACGATCGCGGCGACGACGCCCACGATCAGGCCGACCCGGGGGCCGCCCGACGCGGCCGCGGCCTGCGGCTGCTGCCGCTGCGGGGTGCCCTCGTCGACGAAGGCGCGGAACATCTGCGTGCTGCCGGCGGGGTCGTAGCCCTCGGGACCCTGAGGGGGCTGGCCCTGGCCGTACGGTGCTTGGGGGTTGTGTGCCATGGGCCAGGACCCTAGCGAAGTCGGGGTGAGGGGCCCAAGCCCCGGCACCACCCCTTCACCTTTGCCGATTCTTTAGCGCCGTTTGACCGATTTAGTTTGCCTGAAGCAACCATCCATCTCTATGGTTGCCCTAAGCAACAAGATGGACGGGGGTGCCCGATGGCGACGCGGAACAGGTACGAGGAACTCGCCCGCTCGGTGAGTGCGATCGGAGCCGTGAAGCGCGGACTCGCCCGTGCCCTGCCCGTCGAATGCCAGGGCGGCTCGGCGGCCGTGCTCGCCCTGGTCAAGCACCACGGCGACATGCGGACGAGCCGCCTCGCCGAACTCATGGCCGTCGACATGTCCGTGTGCAGCCGCCATGTGGCGCACACGGTGGAACACGGCTGGATCGAGCGCCTGCCCGACCCGGAGGACAAGCGCTCCCGCATCCTGCGACTCACCGAACCGGGCCACGCGATGCTCGGCGAGCTGGACCGCCGGGTGACCGAGGCCTTCTCCCGCCACCTCTCGGAGTGGTCCGACGACGACGTCGAACTCCTCACCCACCTGCTGGTCCGCCTCCGCGACTCCTTCGGGGACTGCCGGGCCCAGGCCCACCACGCTTGAGAAAAAGGAAGTTCATGGCTACGACCACGCCCGACACCGGTGCGCGGGACGGCGTCACCGGTACCGGCGGTGGCGGCGAGACCGCCCCGATGACGCACCGGCAGATCATGGAGGCGCTGTCCGGGCTGCTGCTCGGCATGTTCGTCGCCATCCTGTCCTCGACGATCGTCTCCAACGCCCTCCCCCAGATCATCACCGACCTGGGCGGCGGCCAGTCCGCCTACACCTGGGTCGTGACCGCCGCCCTCCTGGCGATGACCGCGACCACCCCGCTCTGGGGCAAGCTCGCCGACCTCTTCTCCAAGAAGCTGCTCGTCCAGATAGCCCTGATCATCTACGTCGCGGGCTCGGTCGTCGCCGGCCTCTCGCAGAGCACCGGCATGCTCATCGCCTGCCGTGTCGTCCAGGGCATCGGCGTCGGCGGCCTGACCGCCCTCTCCCAGATCATCCTGGCCGCGATGATCGCCCCCCGCGAGCGCGGCCGGTACAGCGGCTACCTCGGCGCGACCTTCGCCGTCGCCACCGTCGGCGGCCCGCTGCTCGGCGGTGTCATCACCGACACCGAATGGCTCGGCTGGCGCTGGTGCTTCTACGTCGGCGTGCCCTTCGCGATCATCGCGCTGATCGTCCTGCAGAAGACCCTGAAGCTCCCCGTCGTGAAGCGCCAGGTCAAGGTCGACTGGGCCGGCGCCTTCTTCATCAGCGCCGCCGTCTCCCTGCTCCTCATCTGGGTCACCTTCGCGGGCGACAAGTACGACTGGATGTCCTGGCAGACGGCCGTCATGGTCGGCGGCTCGGTCCTCCTCGGCGCGGTCTTCGTACTCGTCGAGTCCAGGGCGAGCGAGCCGATCATCCCGCTCCGCCTCTTCCGCAACCGGACCATCACCCTCGCCTCGCTCGCCTCGCTCTTCGTGGGCGTCGCGATGTTCGCCGGCACGGTCTTCTTCAGCCAGTACTTCCAGCTGGCGCGGAACGAGTCGCCGACGATGTCCGGCGTCCTCACCATCCCGATGATCGGCGGCCTGTTCGTCTCCTCGACCGTCTCCGGCCTGGTCATCACCAAGACCGGCCGCTGGAAGGCGTGGCTGGTCAGCGGTGGCGCCCTCGCCGCCGGCGGCCTCGGCCTGCTCGGCACGATCCGCTACGACACGGCGTACTGGCACATCGCGCTGTTCATGGCGGTCCTCGGCCTCGGCCTCGGCATGATGATGCAGAACCTGGTGCTCTGCACCCAGAACCAGGTGGCCCCCGCCGACCTCGGCGCCGCCTCCTCCGTCGTCACCTTCTTCCGCTCCCTGGGCGGTGCGATCGGTGTCTCGGCGCTCGGCGCGGTCATGGCCCACCGGGTCACGGACTACGTCAAGGAAGGCCTGGCCGAGCTCGGCCCGAAGGCCGCGGCCGCGATGGGCAAGGGCGGCTCGGGCGGCGGCATCCCCGACATGGACAAGCTGCCCGCCCCGATCCGTACGGTCATGGAGGACGCGTACGGACACGGTGTCGGGGACGTCTTCCTCTACTCGGCCCCCTTCGCGCTGCTCGCCTTCGTGGTGACGCTGTTCATCAAGGAAGTGGCGCTGAAGAGCAACACGGCGAAGGCCGAGGCCAGGTAGAAAAGCTCCCGGACGCGCTTCGAGCGGAGGCGCGGCCGGGTCCGGTACGGAGCGGCGGGCAGGGGACGGCCCGCCGCTCCGTCATGTCCCGGCGCCCTCGGCGGCCTCGCGCGCGACCATGACCTCGATGCCGGCGATCAGGACGTCCAGGGCGTAGCCGAAGTCGCGGTCCCAGACCTCGCTGAGGCTGTCGTGCGAGGTCCGCTCGTCGAGGATCTCCCGCAGGCCCTCGATCTGCTCCGTGAGGCCCGGGTCGTCCCGGAAGGCGCTCACCGAGTCCACGTAGAACTCGTCCTGAGACATCCCGGCCTCCGCCGCGCGCCGGCCGAACTGGGACTCGATCGTCCCGTAGCCGTACACGAACTGGAAGACCGCCGACATCGCGCTCGGCCGGCGGTCGAGCGAGAGGCCGGTCTCCGCGACCGTGTCGTGGATCTTCTGGCCGACGGCGATCGCGTTCGGCCCGATGTTCAGGTACTGGCCGGCGCTCGGCGACATCCACCCGTGGCGGACCAGCATCCGCCGGTAGTCCAGGGCGAGCAGCCGGATCCGCTCCTGCCAGCTCCCGGCGGCGTCGACCGCCGTGAGGTCGATCTCCCCGTAGACGCTGTCCATGGCGTACTCGAGGATGTCGTCCTTGGTGTCCACGTACCAGTACAGGGACATCGCGGTGACGTTCAGCTCGGTCGCCAGCTTGCGCATCGACAGCTTGGCCAGGCCCTCGTCGTCGAGCATCCGGACCGCGGCGGCCACGATCCGGTCCCGGTCGAGCCCGGCGGGGCCGCCGCCGCTGCGGGCGGCCCTGTTCTCCAGCCAGACGCTGGAACGCGCCGGGTTCTTGGCCCGATCGGCTGCCTTGACCATCGCGTTCCTCCGTCTGTCAGCGGTCCGTCACCATGCTAGGCAGCGACCGGCTGCTCGGTGTTCACTGCCTTCTCCGCGCGCTCGGCCCGCTTGAGCAGGGCCGCCGCGAGCAGACCGCCGGCGAGGACGGCGATCGCGCCGACCAGCTGGCTGGTCTGGAGGCCGGAGGCGAAGGCGTCCGAGATCTGCCGGCGCTCGGCCTCGCCGCCGGCGGCGGCCAGCGCGGCGGGCAGGGAGGTCGCGGTGACGGCGACGAGGGCGGCGAAGCGGGCGTTGAGCACGGCTCCGAGGACGGCGACGCCCAGGCCGTTGCCGAACTCGGCCAGGGTGCCGTTGATCCCGGCGCCCACGCCCGCCTTCTCCGGCGGGATCGCGCTCATCAGGGCGTTGGCCATGGCCGGCGAGGAGACGGCGATGCCGAAGCCCATCAGGACCAGGCCGAGCAGCATGCCCCAGTAGCTGCCGTCCGTGCCGCCGCCGAGCAGCGCGATGGAGGCGAGGCCCGCGGCGACCAGGGTCATGCCGAGGACGACGGTGGGCGGGGTGCCGAGCTTCATGACGATCTTGGGGCCGACGCCGGTCAGGTTGAGGCCGACGATCGTCAGCGCGAGCGGCGCCATCCGGAGACCGGCTTCGAGCGGCTCGTACCCGAGGACGAACTGCAGGTGCTGGGTGAGCAGGAAGAGCGAGCCGCCCATGCCGAAGACGACCAGGATCGAACCACCGATGGCGCCGATGAACTTCTGGTTCCGGAAGAAGTGCATGTCGAGCATCGGGTACGGGGTGTGCAGCTCCCACAGCGCGAAGGCGCCGAGCCCGGCGACGCCGATCGCGGCCGGGACGAGGACCTGCGCGGAGAGCCAGCCGTGCTCGGGGCCGCTGATGATCGCGTACACGACGGCGGTCATGCCGATGGTGGAGAGCAGAGCGCCGAGCAGGTCGGGGCGCTCTCCCTGCGGGTTCTTGGACTCCGGGACCAGCTTGAGGACGGCGACGAGGGCGACGACCGCGACCGGGATGTTGATCAGGAAGATCATTCCCCACCAGAAGTGGTTCAGGATCACGCCGCCGATCAGCGGGCCGCCGGCGAAGCCGAGCGAGGCGACCGTGGACCAGAGGGCGATGGCCTTGACCCGCTCCGAGTCGTCGAAGATCTGCATCACGACGGCGAGGGTGGTGGTCATCAGGAGCGCGCCGCCGACGCCCATGCCCGCGCGGGCGGCGATCAGCTGCGCGGTGGAGCCGGCGAGGCCTGCGGCGAGCGAGCCGAGGCCGAAGAGCGCGAGGCCGGCGGCGAGGAGCTTCTTGCGGCCGTAGCGGTCGGCGGCGTTGCCGGCGGTGAGCAGCAGGCCGGACTGGACGAGCGAGTAGGCGTTGATCATCCACTGGATGTCGGTGGTGGAGGCGTGGAGCTCCGAGGTCAGCGAGGGGATGGCGACGCTGAGCACGGTGTTGTCGAGCAGGACGGTGAGCTGGGCGAGACAGATGACGCCGAGGATGAGCCAGCGCTGGGGATGGCCGCCGGTAGCTGTCATGGGACGGGACTCCTATACGGTGTACGAGGCCAAGGCTCGTACACCGTATAGGAGGTCTCTTACGCTGTATAGGAGTTTTTTCCGCAGGGCTGCTTCACGGGCTACTTCTCCCTGGTCAGGTCGTAGAAGGTGGCGCCGCCGACGGTCGTCTTCTCGAAGGTGGACTCCACCCACGAGGTGATCTGCGCGCTGCTTCCGCCGGCGCCGAAGCCGCCGCCGGAGGCGATGAAGTAGTGGATCCTCCCCTCGGCCACGTACTGCTTGAACCGGTCGAGGGTCGGCGACGGGTCGCTGCCGTTGAAGCCGCCGATCGCCATCACGGGCTTCTGGGTCGCGAGCTGGTAGCCGGCCGCGTTCTGGGCGCCGATCGCCGCGCCGACCCAGGTGTAGTCGTCGGCGTCGGCGAGGAGCTTCCGCTTGGCCTCGGTGCCGACGCTGGCGCCGTTGAGCAGACCGCCGACGGTGCCGGGACGGACGCCCTCGGGGAGCTGCGCGGGGCCGCCGGGGGGCTGACCGGCCTGACCGGCCTGACCGGCCTGGGGCTGGCCGAGCTGTCCGCCGGGAGCCTGGCCGCCGTTGGGCGGCTGGCCCATGCCCTGCCCTTGCCCCTGGCCCTGCCCCTGTCCCTGGCCTTGCCCCTGGCCCTGCCCCTGTCCCTGGCCTTGCCCCTGGCCCATGCCCTGGGCGCCCGGGCCGGGGCCGTACAGGACGAACATCGGGGTGCCGCCCCTCATGCCGGGGCCGCGGCCGCCCGTCGCCGCACCGGACGGGCCGGCCGTCACGATCGAGCCCTGGTGCCCCTCGGCCACGGTGGCCAGGGTGTACGCGAAGGGGCCCGCGAGGCCCGCCGCGAGGCCGAGGCCCGCCGCCGCGAGGCCGAACCGCCGGTCGACCCGGCCCGCGAGGAGGAGGCCCAGCGCCGCCGCGCACCCGGCGACCAGCACCGTCCAGCGCAGCCACGGCAGCCAGTCCGGCGTACGGCCCAGCAGCGTCCAGCCCCACACCGCCGTCACCGCGACCGAGACGGCGAGGGCCGCCGAGGCGAGGAACCGGGTCCGCTCCTCCCACAGCACCGCCGCACCCATGCCGATCAGGGCGGCGACGTACGGGGCCATGGCCACCGTGTAGTACTCGTGGAAGATGCCGGCCATGAAGCTGAAGACGGCCGTCGTCACCAGCAGCGAGCCGCCCCAGACCAGGAACGCCGAGCGCGCCGTGTCCGTACGCGCGGCCCGCCAGGTCACCACGAGCCCGGCGACGAGCAGCAGCAGCGCGGCCGGGAGCAGCCAGGAGATCTGGCCGCCGATCTGGTCGTTGAACATCCGGCCGATGCCGGTCTCGCCCCAGCCGCCGCCCGCACGCGCGGGCAGCTCCATCCCGGCGGGCATGTTCTCGGTCACCGGGCCGGCGCCGCCACGGCCCCCGCCGACGCTGCCGACCTCGTTGCCGTTGATGCGGCCGAGGCCGTTGTAGCCGAAGGTCAGCTCCAGGAAGCTGTTGTTCTGCGAGCCTCCGACGTACGGGCGGGAGGACGCCGGCCACAGCTCGACCACGGCCACCCACCAGCCCGCCGAGACGAGCATCGCCAGCCCGCCCAGGGCGAGCCGGCCGAGCCGCCGCCCGAGGCCGCCCGGCGCGCACACCACGTACACGAGGGCGAGCGGCGGCAGGATCAGGAAGGCCTGGAGGGTCTTCGCGAGGAACGCGAAACCGAGGGCCACGCCCGCCCACACGAGCCACTTCGCGCTGCCCGCCTCCTGCTCCAGGGCGCGCAGCACGCAGTACACCGCGACCGTCGTCAGGAGCGCGAGCAGCGCGTCCGGGTTGTTGAAGCGGAACATCAGCGCGGCGACCGGCGTCAGCGCGAGGACCGTGCCCGCGATCAGGCCCGCGCCCGCGCCGAACCGGCGCCGCACGGCCGCGTAGAGCACGGCCACCGTGCCCACGCCCATGAGCACCTCGGGCACCAGGATCTGCCAGGAGCCGAGCCCGAAGAGCCGCACGGACAGGGCCATCGGCCAGAGCGCGGCCGGCGGCTTGTCGACGGTGATGGCGTTGGCCACGTCGAGGGCGCCGAAGAAGAAGGCCTTCCAGCTCTCGCCGCCCGCCTGGACGGCCGCGGAGTAGAAGGAGTTGGCGTAACCGGAGGCGCTCAGGTTCCACAGGTAGAGCAGCGCGGTGGCGGCGAGCAGGCCGAGGAAAGCGGGCCGGACCCAGGGGGCGTCCTCGGCACGGCCGCGCCACAGCCGGGCGGGCCGGCCGCTGCGGGGCGCCGCGGGGACGGCGAGGGGCGGAGTGGTCATCGTTCGTTCCTTGTCGAGGCGCGGTCCGGGAAGACCCAGAGCCGGAAGAGGAGGAAGCGCAGGACGGTCGCGGCGAGGTTGGCGACGATCAGGACGGCGAGCTCGGTGGAGTGCGCCGGATCGCCGGTCGCCGCGCCGAGGGCGGCGAGCGAACCGCTCGTCAGGGCGAGGCCGATGGCGAAGACCACGAGCCCCTGCGCCTGGTGGCGGACGGCCCGCTCCCGGCCCCGGACGCCGAAGGTGAGGCGCCGGTTGGCCGCCGTGTTGGCGACGGCGGAGACGAGGAGCGCGCCGGCGTTGGCGAGCTGCGGGCCGACGCCGAGGCGGAAGGCCGAGTACAGCGCGAGGTAGAAGAGCGTGGACAGGACCCCGACCACGCAGAAGCCGACGAGCTGGCGGGCGAGCCCACCCGGCACACCGTTCAGTTCACGGTCCCGGGGGTCGTCGCCGAAGGGCCGGGCGAGCCGGTCGAGGGGCAGCGAACCGGTCGCGAGGGCCCGCCCCACCCGCCAGACGCCCCGGAGGTCGTCGGTGGCGGTCCGCACGAGGTGGACGGTCGAGTCGGGGTCGTCGACCCAGTCGACCGGCACCTCGTGGATGCGCAGCCCGGCCCGCTCGGCGAGGACCAGCATCTCGGTGTCGAAGAACCAGCCGGTGTCCTCCACCATCGGCAGGAGCCGCTCGGCGACCTCCCGCCGTATGGCCTTGAAGCCGCACTGCGCGTCGGAGAACCGGGCGGCGAGCGAGGACCGCAGGATCAGGTTGTAGGCGCGCGAGATGAACTCCCGCTTCGGCCCGCGCACCACCCGCGAGGAGCGGGAGAGCCGGGAGCCGATCGCCAGGTCGGAGTGGCCGGAGATGAGCGGCGCGACCAGCGGGAGCAGCGCGTTGAGGTCGGTGGACAGGTCGACGTCCATATAGGCGAGGACGGGCGCGTCCGAGGCCGACCACACGGTCCGCAGCGCCCGGCCCCGGCCCTTCTGTTCGAGCCGTGTGGAGCGCACCTCGGGCAGCTCGGCGGCGAGGGCGGCGGCGACGTCGGGGGTCGTGTCGGTGGAGGCGTTGTCGGCGACGGTGATGCGGAAGCCGTACGGGAAGGTCCGGAGGAGGTGCTCGTGGAGCCGGCGGACACACGGCTCCAGGTCCTTCTCCTCGTTGTAGACGGGGACGACCACGTCCAGGACGGGCCGTCCGGCCACGTTCACCGGCAGGTGGTCCCGGGCGGGAAGGGCTTCCCCGAGGGTTTGGGTTCGCATGACAGGGACACTCCCGGGCCCCGCTGTCACGGCTGTGTGATGCGCCTGTGGCCCGCCTGTGAGTCCTGCTGTCAGGCCCCGTTCATGGGGAGCCGGACGGTGAAGACGGTCCGCCCCGGGGCGCTCTCGACGGTCACGTCCCCGCCGTGGGCGAGCACGACCGCGCGGACGATGGCGAGGCCGAGGCCGGTGGATCCGGCCTGGCGGGAGCGGGAGGCGTCGCCGCGCGCGAAGCGTTCGAAGACGGCCGGGAGCAGCGCGGGCGGGATGCCCGGGCCGTCGTCCTCGATCTCGACGAGCGTCGCCGCCGGTTCCGTGCGGACGTGTGCGGTGACCTTGGTGCCGGGCGGGGTGTGGGTACGGGCGTTGGCGAGGAGGTTGACCAGGACCTGCTGCAGCCGGGCGCCGTCGGCCCGTACGAGCGCGCCGGCGGTGGGCAGTTCGAGGCGCCAGTGGTGGTCGGGTCCGGCGGCACGGGCGTCGCTGACGGCGTCCACGACGAGCGGGACGAGGTCGAGCGTCTCGTACGCGAGGGGCCGGCCGGCGTCGAGCCGGGCGAGCAGCAGGAGGTCCTCGACCAGGCCCGTCATCCGGGTGGCCTCGGACTCGATGCGGAGGAGGGCGTGCCGGGTGTCGGGTCCGCACTCCTCGTGGCCGCGCCGGGTGAGCTCCGCGTACCCCCGGATCGAGGCGAGCGGGGTGCGCAGCTCATGGCTGGCGTCCGCGACGAACTGCCGCACCCGGGTCTCGCTCTGCTGGCGGGCGTCGAAGGCCGAGTGGACGTGGTCGAGCATCCGGTTGAGGGCCGCGCCGACCTGACCGACCTCGGTGCGCGGGTCGGCCTCCGCCTCCGGGACCCGCTGATGGAGCGCCACCTCCCCGCTGTGCAGCGGCAGTCGGGCGACCTGACGGGCGGTGATGGCGACCCGCCGCAGCGGGCGGAGGGCGACCCGGACGAGCACGGTCCCGGCGAGCGAGGCGGCGACCAGCCCGGCGCCGGTGACGCTCAGCTCGACGAGGACGAGGGTGGAGAGGGCGTCCTCGACCTCGGTGAGGGGGATGCCGGTGAGGAACTCGCCCAGGGCCCCGGCGGAGTACTGGACCCGGTACGAGCCGAGGCCGCCGGGCAGCTCCACGGTGTGCGGCCGACCGTCCCGGGGGACGGCGGCGAGGGCGGCCGTCTGGGCCTCGTCGAGTTTCTCGACCCGGAAGTGCACTCCGTACGCACCGCTGTCCTCGGTCTCCGCCTGATACCCGGCGGAGGAGACGCCGTCGCCCGTGAGCACGGCCCCGAGCGTGCCGTTCGGCACGCCGCGATCGACGACGAAACCGAGCGGGTCCCGGCTCCGCACCGGATCGGGCGGGCCCAGGGCGATCGGCGGCCCGGCGGCCCGGTTCGAGACGGCCCGCACCTGCTCGTCGGCCTGGTCGTACAGGTACGAGCGGAACGCGATCGTCGTGACCGTGCCGATCACCGCCGAGACCACCGCGATCAGCGCGACCGCAGACACGACGAGCCGGGTCCGCAGCGACCACGGCCGCCGCCGACGTACGCCTCGCAGCACGGGCCCTACTCCCCCGGCTTGATCAGATACCCGGCCCCGCGCCGGGTGTGGATCATCGGCGAGCGGCCCGCGTCGATCTTCCGGCGCAGATAGGAGATGTAGAGCTCGACGACATTGGCCTGGCCGCCGAAGTCGTACGACCAGACCCGGTCGAGGATCTGCGCCTTGCTGAGCACCCGGCGCGGATTGCGCATGAGGTAGCGCAGCAGCTCGAACTCGGTCGCGGTGAGGTGGATGGACTCGCCGCCCCGGGTGACCTCGTGGCTGTCCTCGTCGAGGGTCAGGTCCCCCACGACGAGTAGGGACTCGCTGCGCGTCTGCGCGGCCCCGGACCTGCGGATGAGGCCGCGCAGCCGGGCCACGACCTCCTCCAGGCTGAAGGGCTTGGTGACGTAGTCGTCACCGCCGGCGGTGAGCCCGGCGATGCGGTCCTCGACGGCGTCCTTCGCCGTCAGGAACAGCACGGGTACGTCGGGCAGCTCGCGGCGGATCGAGCCCAGCAGGCTCAGCCCGTCGACGTCCGGAAGCATGATGTCGAGGATGACGACGTCGGGCCGGAACTCGCGCGCGGAGCGGATGGCGGCGGCCCCGTCCCCGGCGCTGCGGACCTGCCAGCCCTCGTAGCGCAGGGCCATGGAGAGCAGCTCGGCGAGCGAGGCCTCGTCGTCGACGACGAGCACCCGGACGGCGGTTCCGTCGGCGCGGAGCATGTCGGCGTGGGTGCCGGTGCGGCGTGTGGTGACGGTCATGGCACCACGGTGTCGGCCGCCGCTGAGAGGCCTCTTTCCCTTTCCTGTGAATTCCCTGAGAAAGACCCAGGGGGTTACTGAGCGTGTTTCACGTGAAACAACGCGGCTCCGTTCTCGTAGAGGACCCGCCGGAGCCAGTCGTCGCCGAGCCCGAGGCGTTCGAGGGCGTGGAGCTGGTGGACGTACGGATACGGGATGTTCGGGAAGTCCGAGCCGAGGAGGATCCGGTCGCCGAGGTCGAGGAGCCGCTTGCGCTCGGTCTCCGGGAAGGGCGCGAGCCGCTCGCTGAAGTCGGTGAAGGCCATGGTGGTGTCGAGGTGGACCTCCTCGTACCGCTGGGCCAGGTCGAGGAACTCGCCGTACTCCGGCATCCCCATGTGGGCGACGATCACCCGCAGCCGTGGGTGGCGGGCGAGCAGCCGCCCCATGGGCCTGGGGCCGGTGAAGTTCCCCGGGGTCGGGCCGGAGCCGCAGTGGACCACGACGGGCGTACGGCTGTCGGCGAGCGTCCCCCAGACGGCGTCGAGCGCCGGGTCGCCCGGGTCGAAGCCGCCGACCTGGAGGTGCACCTTGAAGACCCGGGCGCCGGCGTCGAGCGCCTGGTGGACGTACGCGTCGACGCCCGGCTCGGGGAAGAAGGTCGCCGTGTGCAGACAGTCGGGGGTGCGGGCGGCGAAGTCGGCGGCCCAGGAGTTCAGCCAGGCGGCCATGCCGGGCTTGTGCGGGTAGAGCATCGCTGTGAAGGCGACCGCGCCGAACCCGCGCAGGAGGGCGAGCCGGCGCTCCTCCTCCTCGCGGTAGGTGATGGGCCACTCGACGCCGGTCAGGGGCCCGACGGCGTCGAAGTACGCCCAGACCTTGTCGAGGACGTTCTGCGGCATGAAGTGCGTGTGCACATCGACGAGCCCGGGGAGCCGGAGCCGGGTCAGCAGCCCTCGGGTGTCGCTCGCGAGCCCTCCAGGCTCACTCGCGCTCATAGCCGTAGCTCCGCTCGACCTTGCCGATGTGGACGCTGTAGCTGTCGTACCAGTGCTTCCGCCCGTGCGCCTTCGCGGCCTGGTGCTCGGTGTGGAGGCGCCAGGTGTCGAGGGACTCCAGGTCGCGGAAGTAGGCGACGGTGATGCCGATGCCGCCGGGGGTGCGGGCGGACTCGTAGCCGAGGAAGCCGGGGATCTCCCGGACGATCTCCTGCATCCGGGCGGAGGTCTCGGCGTAGCCCTCGGGGGCGTCGGGACGGATCGAGGTGAAGACAGCGGTGTAGTAAGGCGGTTCGAGGCCCGCCACCAGCTTCGGGGTCATGTGATCACCCTCGCCGGGGCGGAGGCGGGATGTCCACGGCGGCCGGGGAAAGGGATCCAAGACTTTACGAAGGAGGATCCGGGGGCTCAGAACAGCCCTTCCTGGGCGGTCACCACCACGGGGACCACCGCCGTCACCGGAACCGAGAAGTCCTCGTCCTCCCCGGCGGCCTCAAGGATCCAGCCGCCCATGAGCCGGGTGTCGAGGGCGAGACAGCGCCCGTCGGGGGCGAGGAGGTGCAGGTCGGGGCCGGCCGCGGCGAGCAGCCGCCCCGTGACGACGCCGCCGCCGACGAGCTCGGCGACCGTGCCGTCGAGCGCCGGCAGTCCGGCGAGGTGGAAGGCCTCCACGTGGTCACGCGCGGCGAACTCCAGCGGCTCCAGGGTCTCCGTCCAGCCGCCGACCGCCCGGGCGCGCCGGTACAGCTCCTCGACCTCGCGGGCCCGGTCCTCGACCGGCGGCAGGGCGTGCCGGGCGGCCCGCTTGCGCTCGTACGCCACCCGGTCGGGCACACCGAGGGCCTGCCGCAGGACCTCCTCGGTGCGGCGGGCGGCCATCAGCGGACCCCGGCCGAGCCAGCTGAACGCGACGGCCCCCTGCTCCAGGAGCCGGGCCTCGCCGCGGGCCTCGGCGGTGATGCCGACCTTGGTCATCCCTGGCCCGAACCAGGCCAGGTAGACGCGGTACGGCCGCGGGTCGTCCGCGATCGTGTCGGCCGCGACGGAATGGGCCCGGTCGAGCCGCGCGCACTCCGGACACCGCCCGCCGGTGGCCCGCCCGGGGACGACGGCCTCCAGGGGGCAGGGATTGCCGCGGGCCCCGGGACACCGCCGGACGCCGACGGCCCGGAAGGCGAGCCGCTGCCCGTACGTGAGCGTGCTGACGCGCCCGCCCCGCCACCGCAGCCCGGGCACGCCACCGCCCCAGCCGATCCCCCGGCACCACCACTCCACGCGCGCACCTCTCTACCCTGCTTCGGTGTCCAGTCTCCGCCACATCCGCTTCCAGTCCCCGACCCGAAGCCCGCGGGGCCACCACCCCGGCGTCTTCGGCCTCGCCAACGCGCTGGCCCGGGAGGGACGGCTCTCCCCCGAGGAATGGAGGATCTGGCGCGCCTCGAACGACTGGTACGACGCGCACTTCCCGAACCCGACGACGGTGGACCCGACGGTCTACGACCCGGTGGTGAACCCGGGGGCCGCCGCCTGGTTCCGTCCGACGGCGACCGAGGCGCTGGCCCGGGTCGCCCCGTACCTGCGCATCCTGCGAGTCCACGGCGTGCCCTGCGTACGCCTGGAGTCGGCGGACCCGGGCCGGATCGTGTACGAGGACGCGTACCAGGTGGTGGCGGTGGGACTGAGGGGTCAGGGCAGCACGTAGATGCGGGCGCGTCCCGGGCCGCCTCAGGGCAACACGTAGATGCGGGTCCCGTCCGGGGCGGCCGTTCCCTCAGGGCAGCACGTAGATCCGGGTCCCGTCCGGGGCCGGTCTGCCCACCTCGCGCATGCAGCCGCGTTCGAGGAGGAGGCGGACGCAGTCACGGACCCGCTCGCAGGACAGTCCCGTGCGACGGGTGACGTCCTGGGGCCGGTAGCGCACCCCGCCCCGGACGAGCGCGGGCGCCAGACAGGAGGCCACCGTCCGCATGTCCCCGGTGATGGCCCAGGACTCGACGAGCTCCTGCGGGGTGAGCGCGACGGCGGCGCCGGTGCGCTGGCGGGGCACGGCGAGCCGCTCCAGGGAGTCGGCGACCCTGGAGAGGTTCTGCCGGGTCTCGCGGAGCAGCTCCGCGTACTCGACGTGCTCGGCGTACGCGGCGGCCCCCTCGTCGAAACGCCCCTCCAGGCGTACGAGGACGTCGACGAGCTCCGGCGGCAGCAGGTACCCGGTGTGCACCGGCGAGGGTTCGAGCCCGTATCCGCCGTACCGCTGGACCGCCGCCACGACCCCCGCCGTCCACGCCCGGAACGGCCCGGCCTCCGGTCTGCGGCAGGCCCCGACGAGCTGGACGAGCCCCTCCAGGCTCACCATCCGCGTCGCCGCCCGGATCCCGGTGGACCGGCCGGGAAAGCCGGCGCCCCCGCCGAGGTCCCGCGCGGCCGCCAGGCACTCCTCGGGCAGCGTCACGGTCCGCAGCGCCTCCCGCGTCCCCGCGTACCCCAGCCGTTTCGCCACGTCCACCACAGGGAACCAGTGGGTGCCGTCCGGCGAGGTCAGCCGCCGCAGGCGCGCTCCGGTGGCGACGTACGCCAGGTCATCGATGTCGATCGCGTCCATCGATCATCACCTCCGCCTCGCAAGCTAGGCCGAGGGCATATTCAACTGACATGCAAATCAGACAGGTTCACCCAAAAGGGGAGGGTTTTCGGGGATTCCCCCAAAAACCCTCCCCTTCACCTGCTTACTTGGCGACGAACTGCGTGAGGATCGCCTGCACCTCGTAGATGTCGACACCCTTGGTGAAGGTCTTCGTGACGGGCAGCTGGGTGCCCGAGATCCAGATCTTCAGCTCGGCGTCCAGGTCGAACGTGCCGGCCGTCTCGACGGCGAAGTGCGTGATGCTCCGGTACGGGATCGAGTGGTACTCGACCTTCTTGCCGGTGATCCCCTGCTTGTCGACGAGCACGAGCCGCCGGTCGGTGAAGAAGATCGTGTCGCGGATCAGCAGGTACGCGGCGTGCACCTGCTCCCCCTGGCCGAGCAGCCGCGCGAAGTCCTGCTGCGCCTGCGCCGGATCGATCTTGTGCGCGTTCCCGAAGAGCGCCATGCCCCAAACCCCCACATCGGATGAGAAAGAAAGATCATCCGACCCTAACTCCCGCCCCGCGGAACCCGCTACGTCCGTTTCCGCCCTGCCCTCGCGCACCCCATCGGACTAGGATCCGGACCATGCCTCTGACCTTGAACGACGTGGACCGGTTCGAGGCCTCGCGGCCCCGCCTGGAGGCGATCGCCTACCGCCTCCTCGGCTCGGCGAGCGAGGCCGAGGACGCCGTGCAGGACACGTTCCTGCGCTGGCAGGCCACCGACGTCGACCGCATCGAGGTCCCCGAGGCCTGGCTGACGAAGGTCCTCACCAACCTCTGCCTCAACCAGCTCACCTCGGCCCGCGCCCGCCGCGAGACGTACGTGGGCGAGTGGCTGCCCGAACCGCTGCTCGCCGGCGACCCGATGCTCGGCCCCGCCGACACCGCGGAGCAGCGCGAATCGGTCTCGTACGCCGTCCTGGCGGTGATGGAGCGCCTCTCCCCCAACGAGCGCGCGGTGTACGTCCTTCGGGAGGCCTTCGACTACCCGCACCGGGAGATCGCCGAGATCCTCGACATCAGCGAGGCCTCCAGCCAGCAGATCTTCCACCGCGCCAAGAAGCACGTCGCCGAGGGCAAGGCCCGTACGGAGATCGACGAGGCCGAGGCGCAGCGGATCGTCGAGGAGTTCCTCGCGGCGGCCACCAGCGGCCGGACCGAGCCGCTCGTACGACTGCTCACGGGCGACGCCGTCGCGATCGGCGACGGCGGCGGCAAGGTCCCGGCGCGTGCGAAGGCGTTCGAGGGCGCGCTCGCGGTGGCGACGTTCATGCGGGGCCTGTTCAAGCCCGGTGTCGCCAAGCGCAAGGTGATCGGCGGTTCGCCCGACGTCTACGCCACGACCGCGAACGGCGTCCCCGCCGCGGTGGCGGTGCTCGACGGCCGGGTCGTCGGCATCATGTGCCTGGAGGTCACGGCAGAGGGCATCACCGCGTTCCGGAACCAGGTGAACCCGGACAAGCTCGAGCGGGCGACGAGGCAGTGGGCGAAGACCGACCACGGAGCCCCTCTGGTGCAATCAGCCTTCTAACCCCTCCGCTGTGACCCAGGTCACACCACACTCCTGTCAGGAATCGCAGGGCTACCCGGTTCAAGGGTCGACACCGCGCGAGACAGGAGCAGGAAGATGCAGCAGCACCGGATCATCGTCCTCGGAGCCGGCTACACCGGAGCCATCGCCGCCGGACGCCTCGCCAACCAGCTCCACCGCGAGGACGTCGCGATCACCCTCGTCAACGCCGAGCCCGACTTCGTCGAGCGCGTCCGCCTGCACCAGCTGGCGGTCGGCCAGGAGCTCACGCCCCGACCGTTCAGCGAGATGTTCGCGGGAACGGGTGTGGAACTGAAGCTCGCGAAGGTGACGGCGATCGACGTGGACCGCAAGACGGTCTCCGTCACGGCCGGAACCGGCGACGAGGAACTTGCGTACGACACCCTGGTCTACGCCCTCGGCAGCGGCTGGAACCCCCAGGGCGTCCCGGGCACGGCAGAGCACGCGCACGAGATCGCCGGCCGCGCCGGAGCGCTCCGGCTGCGCGAGCGCCTGGCCGCCCTGGAGGCAGGCCAGTCCGTGGTCGTCGTCGGCGGCGGCCTCACCGGCCTGGAGGCGGCGACCGAGATCGCCGAGGCCCGCCCGGACCTCGACGTCGCCCTGGCCGCCCGAGGCACCCTCGGCGACTGGCTCTCGGACAAGGGCAGGCGGCACGTACGCAAGGTCTTCAAGGACCTCGGCATCACGACGCACGAGCACACCGAGGTCACGGCGGTGGAAGCGGACCGCGTGACCACGCCCCACGGCTCCTTCCCGGCCGCGGTCACCCTCTGGACGACGGGCTTCGCGGTGCACCCGATCGCGCGGGCCACCACCCTGGAGGTCACGGACACCGGCCGGATCGTGGTCGACGGCACGATGCGCTCGGTCTCCCACCCGGACGTGTACGCGGTCGGCGACGCGGCCCTGGCCATGGGCCCGGGCGACAAGCCCCTCCGCATGTCCTGCGCCTCGGGCACCCCCATGGCCTGGCAGGCGGCCGACGCCATCACGGCCCGCCTGACCGGCGGAAAGCTCCCCAAGACCCAGCCGCGCTACTTCAACCAGTGCATCTCCCTGGGCCGCAAGGAAGGCCTGATCCAGTACGTCACCGCCGACGACCGCTCGATCCGCGCGGCCCTGACGGGCCGCCTCGCCGCCCGCTACAAGGAACTGATCTGCAAGGGCGCGGCGTGGGGCGTCGCCAACCCGAACCTCGGCCTCCCCACCCGCCGCCGCCACATCCTCCCGACCCGAACCCCGGCCACCGCCACGGCCTGACAAGCAAACAACACAAGAGCCCCGGACTCCCGTCCGGGGCTCTACGAGGCGGTGACGGTCAACGTGTAGTCCACACCGGTCGAGAAGTCGCCCGACCGTCCACGGATCTTCAGGGAATGCTTCCCGGAAGCGAGGGGCGGCAGTTGTACCCACAGGCCGCATCCTGTCGCTGCGAAGCGCCCTTCCTCCCCGGTGAGCGGGTTACCCGGAGCGCCTTGCACCGTGATCGGTTCGCCCTTGTAGGTCTCCGGCTCGACGACCTTGCCGTCGAGGAGCACGGTCCCCTGCGCGCTGCTCATGAAGGCCGCACAGTTCCGACGGTCTCCGAAGGTGTTGACGACAGGCGCAGCAAGCGGACGCCCGCCAGGAACCTCGCACGCGCGCTTGACCTGGCCGCCGAAGGTTCCGGCCAGGAACCACACGTCGTCCGGCTGATTTCGTCCGCACGCGCTTCCGTCCGTGTCGCTGACAGGATTGGTCGCGTCGGGCTCCGAGGCTGCCCATGTCCACCACCGGCCTTGCAGCTCCGCAGAGGGGAGGCGCACGGTCTCCTTCGCCGGAGCGGTGCTCGCCAGCGCGGTGCTCGCCGGCGCGGTGCTCGCCGGCGCGGTGCTCGTCGGCGCCACTCGTTCCGTGTCCTCCGAGCCCGCGGCTGCCTGGGTCCCGCAGCCCGCCAAGGCCGCCATCACCACCGCGGTCAGACCCGCTACTCCAGCTTTGAACCTCATGTGGCCCCTCCCGATCGGACGCGCCGCCTTGTCCCCACCACCGACGCGACATGAGCGGACACGCTACCTGCGGGGCAGGACCGGACTGTCTTCACAACGCAAGAGGCCCGGACTCTCGTCCGGGCCTCTTGTCTGTGTGCACTCGGCAGGATTCGAACCTGCAACCTTCTGATCCGTAGGCGCGTGCCACTCCTCGTGACGCCCGATTACACCTGCCGACACACGCGGTCAGGCGGGCGTCACCACGGCTACTCGTCTGTGGCTGTCTGCTGTTGTGCGTGGACGTTGATGTCAGCGACTGATGTCAGGCGTTGTCGAGCCGTGAGCCCGATCCCACCAGGTCAGTGAGCCCATGCGCCGTACTGGACGTCGCTCGACGCTGCGCGAGCCACCCGGAGACCCGAGGGCCACCGTTGACCGCTCCCCCCTCAGTGACCGTTCGCACGTGCTCGAACCCGTGGCGGAGGTAGTAGTCCTGGAGTGGCTTGTTCGTGGTCCACGCGTCGAGTCGGAGCCATGTGGCGCCGGAACGATTCGCCCAGTCGCCTGCCCAATCGAGCAGTCGGCCGCCAAGGTCTTGGCCGGCGTGCGTGCGCGCCACAGTCAGCTTGTTCACAAACCGGGACTCCTCCTGGAGTTCCTGATCGTTCCAGAGACCTTCCTCCGCGTCTGGGGTCACTGTGATGGTCGCCGCCGTCGCCGAACCGTCGCGGACCATGAACACCACTCCGGCCTCGATCGTGCTCAGCAACTTGTCGGCCGGGTAGGGGCGCTGCCACTGGTCAGTGCCGAGGGCGGTGAGCCACGACGCGGCCTCCTGGCGGAACGCGAGCAGGACGCCCAAGTCGTCTGCGGTCGCTCGCTCGATGATCACTGGGGTTCGTCCTCCTGCCGAGCGGACAGCGTGCCGATCTCGTAGTTCATCCGGTTCAGGTCGCCCCGGAAGGTCGTGATGGTGCATCGGATGACCTTGTCCGCCGAGTAGCCAGTACGGGTCCAGAGCAGCACTGGGACGCCCGCGCCGATGTCGAGCAGCCTCGCTTCATCCGGCGTGGGCATCCGGGCCGCGATCTCGTCGAAGTAGCCGACCTGCTCGACGCCGAGACCGGCCAAGTACCGAGTCGTCCCCTCAGCGATGTCGCCGGGCTCCGCCAGTCGCGGAGCCTCCTTCACGAGCCAGTCGGGGTAGTAGGTGGCCTGAGTCGACCACGGCACGTCATCCACGAACCGATGACAGAACCGGAGAACGGTGGTCGACTCCCGCTCGACCTTGAGCCGCTCCGCCACATACTCGGTCGCCGGAGTCACCTCGACGCGGAACGTCTGGGTGGGGTGGCGGCCGGCGTTGGTGACGTCGGTGCTGTAGGCATCGCCGTTCTGCGGGAAGGTCAGATTCTCGAAGCGGGACGCGTTGAGCTCGAACACCTCATGCTTCCGAACCTCGTAACCGAGCCCCTGGCTCGACGAGATCAGACCCTCGCTGACCAGCAAGGCAAGGCCGGAGCGGACGGTGTTCCTGGAAGCGTCGAAGCGAGTACACAGGTCGGCCTCGGAGGGCAGGCGAGAGCCCGGCTTGTAGACGTCGTTGTCGATGTCGCGACGAAGCGCGTCCGCGACCTGCCGGTACTTCGGCTGCTTGTTCATGCGTCCATCATGACGCACTCGCTCAACTTGTTGGTACATGTAGGCCCCGATCGCTTGACGACTCACTGTCCGTGGGTGCAACATCACTGCATCAGCTTGTACCAACAAGCTGAGCAAGTGGTGCAACACCATTAAGTGTGCCCACTTATGGCGGCATTCCCGCTGGTTGGGGGCAGCTCCTGGAGTTGCCCGGCGCCCGGAGAGCTCCGGCTCGAAGGAAGCGACTGCGCTTTGAGAACTGAACAGTGGACACAGAACGACAGGCATCTGCGACAAGCCGCAGGCCCTGCCGCACGAACACTCCGGGTCGCCCTTCGGGTCGGCCGAGGAGTCCTCTACGTGCGGTGAGACAAGGGCAGAGATCGCATCCACACCACGCACCCATGTCCGCCCCGACGGAGGCCGACGTGAAGCAACGAAGAACCTGGGCGCCGCTCCCGCTGGACCGGCGGAGCGGCCGCGCCCACCGCGTCACCTGACCAACCGCAGCCGCCCGGCTGCGGCCGGTTGCCTCCTCCGCCCGTCCGGGCCCCTTCTCGGGGTTCCGTACGGGCGGGGTCGAGGGGAGCCGGATGGTTCCAACGGCGAGAGGCCCCGGAGCGGCTACTCCGGGGCCTCGTTCGGGCCGTTCCTCTGAGAAGGGAGCACGACCCAATGAAGTCCATCATCACACTCCCCGCCACCAGCGGGGCCCTGGCGTTCGACGGTGAGCCGTCGGGCGCGGAGCTGGACGCGGTCGAGCTGGAGATGCCGCTGATCCTGGCGGAGGTCGACCTGCTCGACGCGGAGATCATGACGATCCACCGCCCGGCCACGGAGCTGGACGAGCGGCGGATCCGGCGGGCCCGTAACCGGGTGCTGGCCGAGCGTCGGGACCTGACGAACCGCGTCGGCGCGATGCTGACGGGCGGTGCCGCGTGAGGGCCCGGACGCTGGCGGACCTGTCCGCCCCGCTGATGGTGCTGCGGCTGCTGGCGACGGAGTTCCCGGACCTGCCGGCCATGTCCCTGCAGGTTTCGACGATCTTCCCGGACCGGTTGTCGCTGACGTTCCACGACGACTGCGCCGGGTTCGAGGCGTGGCGCGAGGCCCTGAACATCGCCCCCGAGTCGGTCGTTCAGGATGTTCAGGGCGGCGGCCGGACCCGGGTCCTGGCCGCTCGCACGGACTTCGCGGGGGCAGTGGTCGAGCTGACCGGCTTCGCGCCGGTCCCGGCCATCGAGCCGGTGCCGACGGGTGCGGGGGCGCTGTCGTGAACGGTGTTCAGATCCGTTCAGCGGAGCAGGCCCTGAGCGTGGGCACGTGGCTGATCGTGGGCGGGGCGATGCTGTACTCGGTCCTCACGGTCACCCCGCTGATGCGGGCCCACACCCCCGAGGACTGGCGGTGGACGGCGCCGATTCTGCCGCTCGTGGTGGACGCGGCGGTCGTCATCGTGGTCCGTCTCGACTCGGTCCTGGCCCGTCTCGGCGGGCACGGCGGCCGGTGGCCCATCGCGCTGCGGTGGATGACCGGCGGCATGACCCTGACCCTGAACATCGGCGACTCCGCGCTCAAAAAAGACCTGGTCGGGGTCGCGGTCCACTCGGTGGCGCCGCTGCTGCTGATCCTGACGGCCGAGACCGGTCTCGCCTACCGCCGCTCCATCACCGCCGCCGTGACGGCGCTGGAGGAGCGGGAGCGGGCCGAGCGCCGGCAGCGTGAACAGGAGGCCCGGCAGCGCGCCGAGGAGGCCGAGCAGGCCGACCGGCGGCGGGCCGATGAGGAGGAGCGCCGGGAGCGGGAACGCCGGGAGTTCGACGCCCGGATGGCCCGTGAACAGCGCGACCACGAAGCGGCACTGGCCCGTGAACAGGCCGAGCGCGAGGAGCGTGCGCAGCAGGCGGAGCGGGACCGGATCGCGGCCGTCGAGCGGGCGGAGCGGGAGGCTCGTGAACGCGCTGAACGCGAGCGTGAACAGCAGCGCCAGGCCCGTGAACGCCGTGAACGTGAGGCCGTCGAGCGTGCCGAGCGCGATCGTCGGGAGGCCGTCGAGAAGGCCGCGCGTGAACAGCGTGAGCGTGAGGAGCGGGCCGAGCGTGAACGCGCCGCGCTCCTGGCCGCCGGCCCCGCGCCGGTGAAGCAGTCCGAGGAGCAGGCCCGCCAGACCGTGGCCGCCGCGTACGCGACCGGAGTGCCGGTGCGGCAGGCCGCCGAGCTGTGCGGCTGGTCCGTCGGCTGGGTCTCCGCCCGCTACCAGGAACTGCGCGACACCACTGCCGCCCCGGCTCTGGAAGGAGTGTCCCAGTGAAGCTCTCCCCGAACACCAACCCGCCCGCGCCCACCAACTTCCTCATCCGGTTCCACAACCAGACCGGCGCCGCCGTCGACGTCACCAGCTCGGGTCACTCCGGCCGCTGGCACTGCCACGGCTGCGGCGACGGCTCCCACATGCCGCAGTCGATGCTGACCGCCCGCAGCATCGCCAACGAGCACGCCGCCACCTGCCGGGCCTCCTACCACCGGCTCCGGTGATGGGAAGCCTGCCCGTCTACCGCTGGCGTCTGGCCCCGGAGGGGCTGGCGACGTTCCGGCAGCTGAGGGCGCTGGGGCTGCGGCCGGCCGGTCAGCCGGTCGTGGCCCAGCTCGAACGCCCCCGCCGCCGGCGCGATCCGCTGGTCGCTTTCCTCTACCGCGTCGACCTGGCCCGCCCGGTCCGGCCGATGACCCCGGCCCGGTGGGCGGCCCTGGAGCGGGCGAACGCGGCCCGCCGGGTCTGCCCCTGCTGCGGGCGGGACGCCGGATACCGGATCCCTCCCTCGCTCGGCATGTGCGTCCCGTGCGCGGACGCCCCCCAACTCGCTGCTTGACCTGGAGGTTCTTCGTGAACACCAAGATTCGCCGGCACAACGCGGTGATGGCGGGCGCCGGACTGGTGGCCGTCGCCTGCGGCGCGGTCGTCGCGCTGCGGCTCGACGCGTACGCGGTGCCGTTGTGGCTGTCGGCGCCGTGCGGCTACGCGATCGCGTCGGGTCTGCTGACGCTCGCGGCCCGCGCGGCCGGCGCCCTCGGCACCACCACGTACGCGTGCACGGTGCTGGGCTGCACCTTCTCCGCCCGCCTGCGCTGGGCCGGTCCGGCCGAGCACCGGCGCTGGCAGGAGGCCGCCGCCACCCACCCCCAGCACCTCATCCCCCGTTCGTGACCTGGAGGTTCCCCATGCAGAACAACCATCCCCAGGGCACGCACATGTACGTGCTGTCCCTGCAGAACAGTCAGATGAGCGCCTGCACGATCTCCGGCACCTACACCCCGCCGCCGGGAGCCACCCGGTTCGACATCCTCAACCGGCTCCGGCTCGACGCGGTCCGTCAGTACCCGTCGATGGAGGGCTCCATCGTCGTCTACTTCGCCCTGGAGACGAACGACCTGACCGGCGAGGGGGTGGCCCGGTGACGGACCTCAGCACCGAGCCGATCCTCACCACCCCGGAACCGGTCCCCCCGGCCGACCCGGCCCCCAGCCTCGCACCGGAGCCCTCCGAGTCCGTGGGGAAGTCGGGTGTGGAGCACACGGCGGGCGGCTGGCCGGTCGTTCCCCTCGCCCTGACCGGCGCGAACGCCACGGTGACGATGCTCGCCGGGGCCGCGCTCGTCGGCGGCCCCATCGCGGCGGCCGTCGCCGTGACCGGCGCCGTCGTCCTGGGCGCCACCACTGCCCGCACCAGCAAGAACAACGCCCGGCAGGCCAAGGCGAGCAAGATCGGCACCGGATCGGTCGGGAAGTCGGCCGACGGGTCGGGCCGTGTCCCGTCCCAGCCCAAGCGCGGTTCCACCTCCGGGACCCGTACGGGGGCGAGTTCTCCCGCGTCGGGGAAGAAGACGGCCCGCTCCGGTGCCGCCGCGGGCACGCTCCGCTCCGCGAGCGGACCTGCGGCCGGTCAGCGCGGCGGCCGGAAGGCGGGTGGCCCGGCCGCCACGTCGGCCGGGTCCGTCTCGAAGGTCCCCGGTCCGAAGGGGCGGGTGTCCGGCAGGAGTTCGACCCCGTCGGCGGTGAAGCCACGGGGCCGGGTCGGGCAGGTCAGGGCGCTGCGTGAGCAGGCCCGTTCGGTGCAGCCGTCGAAGGCGGGGCGGCGTGCGGAGACCACGGCGGCCCGCCGTCAGGTCGCCGATGCCCGCCGGGCCGCGAAGCACGATGCCCGCACCACGGCCGCCGCGAAGAGGGGGCCGGTGGGCCGGTCGGTCGGGAAGGCCGCCGGCCGGGTCGGATCCGCCCGCGGCACCGCCATCGAGCGGCTGCGGAAGTCGCGGGACACCTCGGCGGCCGGGAAGGTCGCCGAGCAGCGGGCGGAGGTCCGCAAGGCCCCCGCCAGGGCGAGGGCCCGCAAGGCGCTGTGGAAGTCGGCCGCCCGGTTCCAGGGCCGCCGACTGCTCGCCGCCCTGCTCGCCGGGGCGCTCGGCCTGGTCGGCCTGGTCACCACCCCGCTCGGGCGCAAGCTCGGCTGGGCGTGGCTGCAGCACCCCGGCCGCCGCCTCTACGCCCGCCTGCTCAAGAAGGCGAGCGAGGAGCGGGAGGACCGGGACAGCGTCACCCGCGCGGAGCTTGTGGTCCTGGAGGCCGTCGCGGACGCCGAGGCCGCCGACGAGGCGGACCAGATCGGGGACACGGCCCAGCGTCCGGCCGGACTGGTCCCCAGCATCCCCACCACCAGTGAGAACAGCGAGGGAGAGATCGTGTCGGGTTTCCGGTTCGAGGAGTACGCGGCGGAGATGGAAGCGGCCGCCAACAGCTATGAGCCCGAGAACGCCATGGAGATCCTCGCCATGGTCGAGGGGCTGCCCGCCGCCCTGACCAGCGTGGCGAACGTGATGAAGGTCCTGGCCGAGCGCGCCGACTCGGAGTTCCCGCTGGAGAAGGAGGTCGCGGACGGCTTCAACGACATCTTCGGCGCCCTCATGTCGGCGGTCGCGGTCGCGGAGGACATGGGGCCGCTGTTCCGGCAGGCCCACGAGCAGGACATCGCCCGTCACGAGGACCCGCGCAACGGGCCCGAGGCCGAGAAGGGATGGAACGTCTGACCATGGCCCCCAACACCGCCACCACCACGGGGCCGGTGTGGGACTGGGCGGCCGGTCACGGACCCGTGACCGGCGCCCTGTCCGCCACCACCGGAGCCCTCGCCCTCGCCACCACCGGGGCCGCCACCGGCATGCCCGCCGGATGGGCCCTCGCCGCCGGCGCCGCCGGAGCGATCGGCCACACCGTCACCAGCCTCCGCGAGCGCCTCGCCGCCCGCACCATCGGCATGCGCGCCGCCTCCTGGCTGCTCGGGGCCGGGTGGACCACCTGGGCCATCACCAGCGGCCCGCTGACCTGGACCGCCCTCGGCTCCCTCGCGACCCTCGGCGTCGGCATCGGGGCAGCCGCCCGCTCCACCCTCCTGCACGAAGAGGCCCGCGAACTCGAGGCCCTCGCCGCGGCCGAACGCCAGGTGTCGCGCGAACTGTCGGCCGAGCGGCGGGCGATCGCCGCGGAGTGGGTGGACCGCATCCAGCGCGTGTGCGGGCTGACGGTCCGGGTCCTGGCGGTGGAGATGTGGCCGACCGGCACCGGCTTCACCATCGACGCCGAACTCCCCGCCGGCGGCACCACCTACGACCGCATTGCCCGCGAGTCCGCCCGGCTGTCGGCCGACGCCCGTCTGCCGCACGGCTGCACCGCGTCCGCCTCGCAGGGCATCGACCAGGGCCGCGTGCTGATCGACGTCACCACGGTGAACGTGCTGGCCGAGGAGGTCACCTACCCCACCGACTACGGCCCGCTGTCCCTGCTCACCGGGATTCCGTGGGGGCTGCGAACGGATGGCCGGCAGGTGCCGGTCTACCTGCGCGAGCAGTGCGCGCTGGTGGTCGGGCCGACCGGGTCGGGCAAGACGAACATGGTCCACACGATCCTGGCCGGGTTCGCCCGCACCACGGACGTGCTGACCTGGGTCATCGACCTCAACGCCGGATCCGCCGGGCTCCCGTGGGTCCGCCCCGCCCTCACCGGGAACGGGCAGGGGATGCGGCCGGGCGTGGACTGGCTCGCCTCCAGCCACGAGGAGGCCGCCCTGATGCTGGACGCGGCGGTGCGGATCGCCAAGCACCGCAAGATGGCGTATCAGGACCTGATGGCGCAGGCGAACACCGACCTGCTGCCGATCTCCGCGCGGATCCCGCAGATCGAGATCGTCATCGACGAGGGCGCGGAGATCCTCACCAGCATGGACCGCCCCTCCAAGATGCTCGCGGCGAAGATTCTGGAGGTGATCCGGATCGCCCGCGCCATGGGCATCCGCACCGTCCTGACCGCGCTCGGCGCCACCGGCTCGGTGCTGGGGAACCTGATGATCCGCCGGGAGGGCAAGGTCCGGGTCGCGCTGACCGGCGGGGAGACCGAGGGCATGGACCTGGGCAAGCAGTTCCCCGGCTCTCGGGGTCTGCGGGTGGACCAGGCCCCCTACAAGGGCTCCGGGTTCATCGGCACCCCCGAATCACCGGCCGGCCTGTTCAAGTCGTGGCGGATCCTGCCCAACCAGATCCGCGACATCGTCGCCGCCACCTCCGACCGCCACCCCGCCCTGGACGCCGTCTCCCTCAAGGCGGCCGGGCCGGACTACGCCCGCCGCTGGGACTCGGCCCGCACCGCGTGGATGCACGACCACACCCCCAGCGCGGCACCGGCCGAGCCGTCCCAGACCGGCACCGGGGGCGGGCTGAACCTCTCCGCGCTGCGGACCGCCGAGCCGTCCGTGGTCGAGTCGGAGGCGGACCGGCTGGCGCGGGAGTTCCGCGAGCAGATCGACGCCCAGTTCGCCACCGCCCCCGAGCCGAACCAGACGGAGCCGCCGGCCGAGCGGCCGACCGCGGGCGGCGGGCTGAACCTGTCCGCGCTCCGCGACGAGGACAACGCCGCCCGCACCGCCGCCCTCGCCCTGCTCCTCGCGGCCGGGCCCGAGGGCACCGGGGCGTCCGCGATCGCCCGGGCGCTGGCCGAGGAGCACGGCACCTCACGGCAGACGGTGGTCGGCTGGCTCAAGACGTGGACCGACGACGGCACCGCCGTCCGCGTCGGCACCGGCACCAAGGCCCGCTACGTCCACCACCGCCACGCCCCGCCCGAGGGCCCGTGAGCGGAGATGTGGGGGGTGGGGCCACGGAGTCCTCATTCCAGTCCCGAGCTGGCTGCCGGGGCCCTTCCATACCCACCCCCCATAGCCGCGAGTCCCTCACGATCTCCGTCCGGCCCAAGGCCCCGGACGCTACCGGAGACCACTGACAACACCCCGGGGCGGGACTGCTTGTCGCCTGTCGCCCACCCCCACCGGGAAGGTCCCTGGGCGGCTTGCCGAGGGCCGGAAACGGCTTGTGACCTGCAAGGCGACAAGTGACAAGACAAGACAAGCGACAAGCCGCACGACAAGTCAGACGACAAGCGACACGACAAGCATGACACCGGCCGGACCCCCACCCGCGGGGGCCGGCCGCCGTCGTTGAAGGGACCAAGTTGTGCACGCCGACACCCCGTACGAGATCACCCCCACCACCCCCTACAGCACCCCGCTCGACCGCCCGACCCCGGTGCAGCGGCCGGTGATCCTGCCCGCCGAGATCCCGCCCGGCGTCGACTGGGTCACCCTCCCCAACGGGGTCCGCACCCTCGCCTACACCTACCCCACCGCCCCGACGCCCGCCGCTGTTCCGGCCGCGCAGCCGATCCCTGCGTGGGCCAAGACCACCGCCCTGCTCGCCCCCACCGTCGGCGGCGGGATCGCCGCCGCCGGCATCGGACTCTCCTACGCCGCCCCGGGACTCATCGCCATGAGCCACGCCCTCTGGTCCGCCGCCCTCGTCGTCGCCGCCGTCATCGCCGTCCCCGTCCTCCTGCGCACCGCCCGCCGAGCAGCAACCGGCACCGACAGCCGCGGGGCGGGGTCGACGACGCACATCACGCAGAACATCACCGCGACCGGCCTGTTCGGCCGCGCCAACGGCACCATCAACCACCACTGAGGAGATCACCGTGTGCCAGTTCGTCGAGCGCCGCATCGACACCGCGACCACCGTCACCCGCGCCGGTCTCGAAGCCCTCCTGTTCGAGGCCAGGGGCGACCTGGACTGGGCCGACCGGCAGCACCTCCTCCACCACCTGTGCGAGCCCGAGAACGGCCACAAGGCGCTGCTCCGGCTCCTCGCCGAGCTCATCGCCGCCACCCGGGACACGGTGCGCGAGTGGCACCCGAACCACGAGGCCGTGATCGCGACCCTCGACCAGGCCGCGACCCACGTCGCCGACCTGACCGAGCTCATCGCCACCGCACGCACCCTGCTGACCCCCGCCGCCCGGCTCGACGTCCTCACCTTGCCCGACGGCCGGTAGGGGCCGGAGCCGTGGAACGGGCCCCGTGCCTGGACTGGGGCGACAGCAGCCACTTCGACCGCACCCGGGACCTGCCGTGCTGCCTGTGCGGCAGGCCCACCCCGATGCGGTCCCACAACAAAGAGCCCGTCCACAAGGTGTGCGCCGAGGCCTGGAACGCCGCCCACCCGGGCGAGCCCCGCCGCTACACCCGACCCGCCAAAGACCGCCCCCAGTACGACGTCGGCACCTGGCGGTTCCACAACGACGGCCCCGTCACCGACACACGCGCACCGATCCTCGGCCAGACCATCACCAACTCCCTACGCCCCGCCGCCCGCGCGATCGAGGGCCCCAGGCAGGAGCAAAGCGGCCTGTTCGCCGCGTGACAGCACGAAGGGCGGCCCCCGTCTCGGCAAAGTCCGGGGCCGCCCTCCATCCAGCACACTCACGAACTGGAGACATCCAGCATGACCCAACCGCCCCCCGCCCGGCGAGAGGACAGCGACCCGCTGTCCATCGACCTGCCGGGCCTGAACCTGCTCGCCCACGCCGTTGCCGCCGCCGAACGCGGCTGGCACGTCTTCCCACTCCGCCCCGGCGACAAGCGGCCCGCCGGCCACGCCGAATCCCGCTGCCCCCGTACCGGCCGGTGCGCGGACGGGCACAAGACCCCCGAGCAGCGCGCCACCACCGACCCCGACCTGCTCGCCGCCGCGTGGACCCACGCCCCGTACAACATCGGCATCGCCACCGGCCCGTCTGGGCTGCTGGTGGTCGACCTCGACACGCTCAAAGAGGAAGACGAAGAAGGAACGCCTGACGGCGTGACTTCACTCAAGGCGCTCTGCGAGCGCGCCGGGCAGGCCGTCCCCCACACCCACCGGGTGCGGACCGCGCGCGGCGGGATGCACCTGTACTTCACCCGGCCCGACAGCGTCCGGCTCGGCAACACCGCCGGACGACTCGGCAAGCGGATCGACACCCGGGGCTGGGGCGGCTACGTCGTCGCCCCCGGCAGCCGCACCCCCGACGGTGCGTACGAGGTCCTCGACGACCGCCCGCCCATCCCGCTGCCCGACTGGCTCCACACCGCGCTCACCGCCCCGCGCGAGACCCCCCACAGTCCGGCCCCGGCTCTGGCCGTCGCCCTCGGCGGCGGGACCCGCGCCGCCGAGGTGGCCCTGGAGCGCGAGACCGCCGCCGTCCGCTCGGTCCAGGAGGGCGGCAGGAACGCACAGTTGCTCGCGTCCGCACGGGCGGTGGGGCGGTTCGTCGCGTGGGGCGACATCCCCCGGCACGTGGCCGAGGAGGCTTTTCAAGCGGCGGGGGAGACCTCCGGACTGCCGGCGGCCGAGTGCCGCTCCACGATCCGCAGCGCCCTCGACTGGTCCATCCGCACCGCCCACCCCCGGCCGGCCGCCGCATGACCAGCCCCGAAACCTCCCCCTTGAAAAGCCCCACCCCCACCGCGCACCGGCCCGCAGCCGCCGAACCGGCCCCGTCACCGGACGCCGTGGGCGCCCCAAGGGTCGTCGCCGAAGGCGTCCCTTCTGGTTCTGACCCGCACCCGGCCGACCACACCGACCGCACCCCCGCTCCCGCACGGAGGGACACCCACATGCCCGAGCCCATCGACGGTGCCGCCCTGCTCGACGAGGTGGAGGCCTTCCACCGCCGGTTCAACGTCTTCCCCCGCGAGGCCGCCTACGTCGCCGTCGCCCTGTGGGACGCACACGCCCACCTCCTCGACTGCTTCGACTCCACCCCCCGACTCGCATTCCTCTCCCCGGAGCCCGGTTCCGGCAAGTCCCGCGCCCTGGAGATCGTGGAGACCCTCGTGCCCCACCCGATGGTCGCGGTCAACGCCAGCGCCGCCGCCCTGTTCCGCGCCGTGTCCAGCGGTGAGGGGCGGCCGACGATCCTGTTCGACGAGATCGACACCGTCTTCGGCCCCAAGGCTGGGGACAACGAGGAACTCCGCGGCTTCCTCAACGCCGGCCACCGCCGCTCCGGCGTCACCTACCGGTGCATCGGCGACGGTGGCAACCAGACCGTTCAGGCCTTCCCGTCCTACACCGGCGTCGCGGTCGCCGGTCTCGGCTCCCTGCCCGACACGATCCTGACCCGCTCCGTCATCATCCGGATGCGACGCCGGGCCCGGAACGAGAAGGTCGAGCCGTTCCGACAGCGGCTCCACGAGAAGGAAGGCCACGCGCTGCGCGAGCGCCTCGCCGCATGGGCCGAGCAGGTACGCGAGCAGGTACGCGACGCGTGGCCCGAACTCCCCGAGGGAGTCACCGACCGGCCCGCCGACGTGTGGGAACCCCTGCTCGCCGTCGCGGACGCCGCCGGGGGCGAGTGGGGCAAACGCGCCCGCGCCGCCTGCGTGGAACTGGTCAAGGCTTCCCAGACCGACGACAAGGGTTCCCTCGGCATCCGGCTCCTGACCGACCTGCGCGACCACGTCATGGTCGGCGTGGACCGCCTGCCCACCATCGCCGTCATCGACCGCCTCAACGCCCTCGACGACGCCCCCTGGGCCGACCTCCAGGGCAAGCCGCTCGACTCCCGGCGTCTCGCCCGGATGCTCGCCGACTACATGACCAGCGACAACGAGCCCATCGCTTCCCGCAACATCCGCACCGCCGGCGGAGTCCTCAAGGGCTACTACGCGACCGACCTGTACGACGCGTGGCAGCGCTACTGCCCGCCCCCCTCCCAACAGCCGCTACAGGCGTCACAGCCGCTACAGGCCAGCTCACAGCCGATCTTTGCGTAGCGCAGACCCCCTGATGTAGCGGCTACGCACACACGTCACACCCGCCCCGCCCGACCCCGTCGGCCGGGGCGGGAACGTGCTGTAGCCGCTACATCCAACCGATCCGCTACACGCAGCACGCCGCTGACCTGCGATGTAGCGGCGAAGCGCATGTAGCGGACCTCTCAGAGGGGCTCCAAGGCCCCACTCGTCAGGAGGCATCCAGTGGCGACCATGCTCCCGACCACCCACATCGCCGTGACCGTCCCCGAGGTCATGGCCGCGCTGAAGCTCAGCCGCTTCAAGGTCTACGACCTGATCCGCTCGGGCGCCCTGCCCAGCTACACCGAGGGACGCGCCCGTCGCATCCCGCTCGACTCCCTGCACACGTACATGCGCAACAAGCTTGAGGAGGCTGCCTGATGGCCAAGAGGCGCGCCAACGGAGAAGGCACCATCACGAAGCGTTCGGACGGCCGCTACCAGGCCGCCGCGTACGTCTTCCGGCCGGACGGCACCCGCACGCGGAAGTTCGTCTACGGCAAGACCCGCGACGAGGTGAGCGACAAGCTCATCGAGATGCAGAACCAGACCCGTCAGGGCATCCCCGCCGCCACGTCGGCCATGCCGTTCGGGGACTACCTGACCTACTGGCTCGGTGCCATCGCCCCGACCCGGCTCAAGCCCGCGACGCTCAACAGCTACGAGGGGCTCACCCGGCTCTACATCCGGCCGGCCCTCGGGAAGAAGCGGCTCAACCGCCTCTCACCCACGGACGTCCGGCTCTTCCTCGCCGCGTTCAAGGACGGCTGCCTGTGCTGCCTGCGTGGGGCGGACGCCGCCCGGCCCGAGGGCGAGCGGAACTGCTGCGCCGTGAACAAGTGCTGCAAGCGCGGCCCTTCGGCCCGGACCGTGCAGTACGTCCACGCCGTGCTCCGGTCGGCCCTCCAGCAGGCCGTCCGCGAGGAACTGATCGCCCGCAACGTCGCGAAGATCGTGGAGACCCCCACCGTGAAGCGTGAAGAGGTTCGTCCGCTCGACGCCGGAGAGGCCCGGCTGCTCCTGAAGACCGCCCGAGACCACCGGCTCTACGCCCTGTGGCTGCTCATGGTCTCCACCGGCCTGCGCCGCGGGGAGGTCCTCGGGCTCACGTGGTCGGACGTCGACCTCAGCGCCGGACAGCTCCGGGTCCGCCGGAACCTCCAGCGCATCAAGCGCGAGCTGCTCTTCGGCACGCCGAAGACCACACGGTCCATCCGTACGGTCTCGCTCCCGAAGCGGTGCGTGGACGCGCTCCACGTGCACCGAGCGACCCAGGATCAGGAGCGGAAGGTGGCCGGCGAGAAGTGGAAGCCGCTGGACCACCAGCCCGGCGGGCTCATCTTCACGACGTCGACCGGCAGAGCGACTGACCCCCGGAGCCTGAACCGCATGCTCACGATCCTGTGCGCGAAGGCCAAGGTGCGGCGCGTACGCGTGCACGACCTCCGGCACACGTGCGCCTCCCTGCTCCTCGCACAGGGCGTGGACGCCCGGATCATCATGGAGACGCTCGGGCACAGCACCATCACGATGACGCTCGACACCTACGCGCACGTCATGCAGACGACGCTGAGGGCCGCAGCCGATCGGATGGACGACGCCCTGGGGATCGACGACCTCGGCGAAGAAGGCGGTGAGGCGCCGGAGGAATCCCCAGCCGAGTGATCGGGTCGTACGCCCGCGTTGATGTCACCCGCTGATGTCAAAGGCCCCCTGGACGATGTCCGGGGGGCCTTTGACCTGTGTGCACTCGGCAGGATTCGAACCTGCAACCTTCTGATCCGTAGTCAGATGCTCTATCCGTTAAGCTACGAGTGCTTGTTTTTAGTTCTTGTCTCCGTTCCCCCGGCCCTTTCGGCCCGCTGTCCCGGCGACAGGAAGAACATTACATGAGTCCCGCCGTCATGTGAAATCCATTCCCCCCACCCCTTGTGACCTGCGAAAACGTCACGGTGAGGGTCGAGTGAGGGGTGGCGGGCGAGGGGGCGCGGGCCGGGTGGGTGGGGCGAAAAGGCGGGGAAAGAGACCGGGGTCACACCTTCGGGGGCCGGAGGCGGAAGTCGGCGGTCGAGCTCGGTGGTGGAGCGGTTCGCGGGCCGGTCCGGAACGGCCGAAGCCCCGGCCTTGTGGGCCGGGGCTTCGGTGTGGGGCGGAGGCGGAGGGATTTGAACCCTCGATGGGCTTTAAGACCCAAACCGCATTAGCAGTGCGGCGCCATAGACCGGACTAGGCGACGCCTCCATCGCACCTCGCGCATACGCGGGTGGTGCGTGCAGATGATGACACAGGCGAACCGGCTGTCACCAATCGATTCTCACCGTACTAGTCCTCCGGGGTCCAGGGCAAAGCCCTGCCCGCCCGAGTCCGCCCCGCCCGGCGCACCCCGGTTGCGCAACGCCGGGGCGCCCGGAGCGTTAGAGGGGGCGGGCGCGTCGTGCACCCGCGCCCGTCGTACTCCCCGTGCTTCTGGAGATCCGCATGCTGCGCAGTCTCGTCCTCTCGACCCTCGCCACCGCCGCCGTCGGGACCGCCGGCCTCGGCCCGCTTCCGCCGCTGGCCCTGTTCTCGTCGCCCGACTCGCTGACCGTGACGGTCGAGAAGAGCGGCCACCCGGACGCCGACGGCACCTTCGAGCTGACCTGTGGCGACCGCGCCAAGGGCAACCACCCGGCCGCGGACAACGCCTGCAAGCGCCTGGACCGGCTGGCGAAGGAGGGCGCCGACCCCTTCCTGCCCGTCCCCCAGGACCAGATGTGCACCCAGGTCTACGGCGGGCCCGCACTCGCCCACGTCACCGGCACCTGGCAGGGCCGCAAGGTCGACGCCCGTTTCTCCCGGGCAAATGGGTGCGAGATCGACCGTTGGCAGAATCTGGAGCCGCTGCTTCCCCTTGTCCGGGGATGACGGCCGGAGGCTCCCTTAGACTCCCCTCAGTGACAGGCTGCGGCCCGAGGGGCAAGATGGGGCCGGCCGGCCGATAGGGCGAGCACGTGCAGTGCGTCAGGGAGGAAGCGTCGTCGTGAGCAGCAGGCCATCCCGAGGCGCTGCTCGCCTCGCAGCCATACTCGACGCCCTCCCCGACGGCCTCGTGCTCGTCAACTGCAACGGCACGGTCGTCAACGCCAACACCATCGCCCTCGGCATGTTCGAGACGCCCGGCACCGCGCTCGTCGGGCGCGGCCTGCTCGATCTGCTGCCGAGCTTCGACTCGCGCCTCATCCCCGGCTCCATGCGCCGCCCCGAGGGCGCCGACGAGCGGGGCCGTACCAAGCCCGCGCGGATGATCGCCCGCCGTACCGACGGCAGCGAGTTCCCCGTCGAGGTGACCAGCGCCAGCCTGGAGGACGGCCGCGAGGCCTACGACTCGTACGGCGGCTACACCGGCGACGAACTGCTCATGCTCGTCGTACGGGACCTCACCGGCACCCTCGACACCGAGGCCGAACTCGCCCGCTCGCAGCGCCAGACCGAGATGATCCTGCGCGCCGCCGCCGAGGGCGTCGTCGGCACCGACACCGACGGCCGTGTCGTCCTCGTGAACCCCGCCGCCGCGCAGATCCTCGGCCACCGCGCCGGCGAGCTCGGCGGCCAGGAGCTGCACCCGCTGATCCTCGCCAAGCGCGCCGACGGCGAGCCCTTCCCGTACGAGGAGTCCCCCCTCGCCGACACCCTCAAGTCCGGGCGCAAGCACCGGGTCCGCGGCCAGGTCCTGTGGTCGAAGAAGGGCGAACGGGTCCCCGTCGACCTGACGACCGCTCCGGTACGGGACGGCGACCAGCTCGTCGGCGCGGTCATGACCTTCACCGACCGCAGGCCGTACGAGCAGCTCGCCGAGGAGCACGCCGCCGAGCTCACCCGGCTCACCGAGCGGCACGCGGCGGAGCTCGCCGACCTGGCCGAGCGGCACGCCGCCGAGCGCGAGACGCAGGCGGAGAAGTACGCCTCCCTCGCCGCCCGCCACGAGCAGCTGACCGCCGTCCTCGCCGAGTCGCTGCGCGGGCCCCTGGACGAGCTCCGCACCCAGCTCGGCACCCTCGCCGCCGACGACGCCGGACAGTTGTGGCCCGAGGCCAACCAGGTCCTGCACCACCTGGCCGCCGGCTACGCCCGGATGACGACCCTCGTCGACAACGTCCTCGGCTACCAGCGCCTCGACGCCGGTGCCGAGGAGCTCGACAAGGCCGTGGTGCTGCTCGACGGGATCGTGACCGCCGGCATCGACTCCGCCGTCGAGCTCATCGGGCCCGGC
This sequence comes from Streptomyces sp. NPDC055815, assembly GCF_053616475.1. Lineage (NCBI taxonomy): Bacteria > Bacillati > Actinomycetota > Actinomycetes > Kitasatosporales > Streptomycetaceae > Streptomyces > Streptomyces sp. NPDC055815. The sequence continues at coordinate 71,545 of NZ_JBSHDU010000007.1, forward strand.
CGCGCCCAGTTCGCCGTCCACGCGCCGCCCATCGAGGCCGAGGTCGACGCCGCCCGTCTGACGACCGCGCTCGCCCATCTCGTCGCGGACGTCGCCGGCGTCGACGCGACCGGCAAGAGCAAGGCCGAGCGGACCCCCAGCGACTCCACGATCGTCGTCGCGGCCGCCCAGCGCGGTGATGTCGTACGGATCGAGGTCCGCGGCCCGTACGCGGGCGGCGACCCCGTGCACGGGCCCGTCGTGCGCGGCATCGTGGCGGCGCACGGCGGCGTCGTGCAGACCCACGAGGTGCCGGGGACCAGCGGCGGCGCGTACGTCCTCGAGGTGCCGCTCGGCGCGGGCCGGGGCACGGTTCCCGCGCCGCCGCGCGACGACGCGCCCTCGGGCGGCCGCGAGGCCCTCGCCCTCCCGGCCCAGGCCTCTGGCCCGAACCCGGGGGCGGACACGGGCATGAACCCGGGGGCGAACCCGGGGGCGGACACGGGCATGGGCATGGCCGGCGGGACTGCCGCCGGGACGGGCGCTGCGCTTGGCCTTGCCGCCGGGCCCGTTCCGGCCTCCGTGTCCGGTCCGGTGCCTGTTTCCGGTGCCTCCTCCCATCCCGTGCCCGTTCCCGGTGCACCCTCCGGTCCCGTCCCCGTTCCCGGCGTCAGCGCCGACTCCGCTTCCGTCGTCGCTCCCGGTGGGATTCCCGGCGCGGGGACGGCTCCGGGTGCGGCTCCCGGTGCCGCCATCGCCCTCGGTCCCGCCCCCGAGGCCCCCGGTGGCGGGCGGCGGCGGGCTCGACGGGCGTCCACCGATGCCTTCCTGGAGAGCGCCGTCGCGCCCGAGGGCGAGGTGCCGGGCGGTGCCGGGCCGAGTGGGCGGCGCCGTGCCCGTACGGGAGAGGCCGCCGAGCTGATCCCCGCCCAGCAGAACACCGCCGTCGACGCCCCCGTCGAGCCCACCGGGCGCCGCCGTGGCCGGCCCGCCGAGGGCTCCGTCGTGACCGCCGCCGAGGGTGCGCAGGGGCGTGCCGCGCTCGGCGCCGCCGTGCCGCCGCAGGGCGTCGCCGTCGAGCCGACCGGGGCTCCCGCCCTGGCCCGCGCCCTGCCCTCCGTCGCCTCCGAGGAGGCTCCGGCGCAGCCGAGCGGGCGCCGTCGGCGCGCGCTGGCCGCCGCGCAGGAGCGGGCCGCCGCGGCCGAGGCCGGGCCCCGTACGCCGTTCGCACTGCCGCCCGCCGATGCCGACCGTGGTCCCGAGACGGCCCCGCCCGGTCCGCTGCCCGTCTCCGACGAGGGGCAGCACGAGGCCGTGCGGGGTGTCCCGGGCGACGGCCACACGCCGCCGCAGGCCCATCCGCAGGCCGAGTCCCCGGTCGAGCCGACCGGGCGGCGCCGGGCCGTGGCGGTCCCGCAGCCGGAGGCCGCCTCGCGGCCGGCGCCCCAGCCCGCGGCCCCGTCCGTGCCCCGGCCCGTGGCGCCGAACACCACGGGTTCCGGCACCGGTTCCGTACCGCTGCCTCCCGAGCTGCCGATGCCGGCGACCGTGTCGAAGGACTCGACCCAGGGGCGGGCGTTCAGCGTCCGTACCCTCGGGCAGGGCGTCCCGTTCGTCCCGCCCGCGGCCGCTCCGGCCGCGCCCGCCGGGCCCTCCAACGGCTCCGGGCGGCGGCGCAGGCTCGCCACCCCGCCCGAGGTCGACCCGCCGGCCGTGGCCGAGGCCAGGCCGCATCCGCAGCCGACCGCCCCGGCCCCCTCGCCGCACGACACCCCGGCCGAGGGCCGCGCGTACGCCATAGGGGCGCCCGCCGAGGGCTCCGCCGAGGGGCCCGAGCCGCTCGACGGTCCCGGCGGCGCGGTCGAGGTCGCCAACCGGCCCGCCCCGCGTCCCGTCGACGACGAGCTGCCCCCGGAGCCCCTCGACAACCCGCGCCGGCTGCTCGTCTGGCCCGCGCCCGACGTCACCACCCAGCAGGCGCTGAGCGACCGCGGCTACCGGCCGGTGATCGTGCACTCCCGCGAGGAGGTCGACGCGCAGATCGCCGCCTTCCCGGCCGCGCTCTTCGTCGACCCGCTGACCGGTCCCATCACCCGTACGGCCCTGCAGTCGCTGCGTCAGGCGGCCGTCGCCGCCGAGGTGCCGGTGCTGCTCGCGGCCGGGCTCGGGCAGGCGACGCGGGAGGCGGCGTACGGCGCCGATCCGGCCGTACTCCTCAAGGCGCTCGCTCCCCGCGACAGCGAGCAGCACCCCTCGCGGGTCCTGCTGATCGAGGAGAACGAGACCATCGCGGAGGCGCTCGCGGCCACGCTGGAGCGGCGCGGGATGCAGGTCGCGCAGGCGGAGACGGACACCGAGGCGGTCATGCTGGCCACCCAGACCCGGCCGAACCTGGTGGTGATGGACCTGATGCAGGTGCGCCGCCGCCGGGCCGGGATCATCGACTGGCTGCGCGCGAACGGCCAGTTGAACCGCACCCCGCTCGTCGTCTACACCTCGGCCGACCTGGTCGAGGAGGAGCTCCCGAAGCTGGAGTCCGGCGAGACGGTCCTGTTCCTCGCCGAGCGTTCGAACAGTGCCGAGGTGCAGGCTCGGATCGTCGACCTGCTCGCGAAGATCGGCACCAACTAGCCCCTTCGGACGAGTTGGTGCCGATCTTCGGCGGATCAGAGCTGGGTGACGTCCAGCTCGCCCTCCGCGTACTGCCTGCGGATGACCTTCTTGTCGAACTTGCCGACGCTCGTCTTCGGCACCGCCGGCACGATCGCCCAGCGCTCCGGCAGCTGCCACTTGGCGATGCCGCCCTCGTCGGCGAGGAAGGCCCGCAGCGTCTCGTAGTCCGCCGTCGAGCCCTCCTTGAGGACGACGGTCGCCAGCGGACGCTCGCCCCACTTGTCGTCCGGCACCGCGACGACGGCGGCCTCGGCGACCTCCGGGTGGGCCATGAGGGCGTTCTCCAGCTCGACGCTGGAGATCCACTCGCCGCCCGACTTGATGACGTCCTTGGCGCGGTCGGTGAGGGTGAGGTAGCCGTCCGGGCTGATCACGCCGACGTCGCCGGTCTTCAGCCAGCCGTCCTCGCTGAACTTGTCCGCGGGCCGGATCTCCTCGGCGCCGATGCCGCCGAAGTACGAGCCCGCGATCCAGGTGCCGCGCACCTCCAGCTCGCCCGCCGACTCGCCGTCCCAGGGGAGGTGTTCGCCGCCGGGGCCGACGAGGCGCGCCTCGACACCGGCCGGGAAGCGGCCCTGCGTGACCCGGTACGGCCACTCCTCCTCGGGGGTGAGGCCGTGCGGCGGGTGGGCCATCGTGCCGAGCGGGGAGGTCTCGGTCATGCCCCAGGCGTGGCAGAGGCGGACCCCGAGCCGGTCGTACGCCTCCATCAGGGAGGGCGGACAGGCGGCGCCGCCGATGGTGACCTGGCGCATCGAGGAGAGGTCGCGGGGGTTCGCGGTGACCTCGGCGAGCAGGCCCTGCCAGATGGTGGGGACGGCGGCCGCGTGGGTCGGCTTCTCGCGCTCGATCATGTCGGCGAGCGGGGCCGGCTGCAGGAACCGGTCCGGCATGAGCATGTTGATGCCGGTCATGAAGGTGGCGTGCGGCAGGCCCCAGGCGTTGACGTGGAACTGCGGGACGACGACCAGGGTCGTGTCCTTGTCGGTGAGGCCCATCGACTCGGTCATGTTCACCTGCATGGAGTGCAGGTAGATCGAACGGTGCGAGTAGACGACGCCCTTCGGGTCTCCGGTGGTGCCGGAGGTGTAGCACATGGCCGCGGCCGTACGCTCGTCGAGCTCGGGCCAGTCGTACGAGGTCGGGCGGCCGGCGATCAGCTCCTCGTACTCGTGGACGCGCGGGGTGGCGCCGTCGAGGAGGGAACGGTCGCCCGGGCCCGCGACGACGACGTGCTCGACCGTCGGCAGGTGCGGGAGCAGCGGGGCGAGGAGGGGGAGCAGCGAGCCGTTGACGAGGACGACCCGGTCGGCGGCGTGGTTGACGATCCACACCAGCTGCTCGGGGGGCAGGCGGAGGTTGAGGGTGTGGAGGACCGCGCCCATGGAGGGGATCGCGAAGTAGGCCTCGACGTGCTCCGAGTTGTTCCACATCAGCGTCGCCAAAACATCCTCTGGCTGAACACCGAGCTCGTCGCGCAGGGCGTGAGCCAGCTGTGCAGTTCGGTCGCCGACCTCGGCGAAGGTCCGCCGCTGCGGCTCCGGCTCACCGGTCCAGGTCGTGACCGTGGAGCCTCCGTGGACTCTGCGGCCGTGCTCCAGGATCCGGCTGATGTTGAGCTGTACGTCCTGCATGGTGCTGTACACGGGGCGTCCTCCCGGTGGGCGCTACGTGGCAAGGGGTGTGGAGATTCTGCGCACGTACCGCGCGGTATGTCACTACCCGAGAGTACGAAAGTTGCCATCAATCACTGGCGGAACTTGCCCAAGGGTCGGGCTCGAACACAGGGTGGATCTGGATCTCGACACCGGCTGACCCCTTGTCGTGGCGAACGAGGGCAACCCGCCGCAGGAGCTTGCGGTAGGCCGCGTTTTTCTCAGCCGTGCTGTAGGCCTTCCACTCGGCGAGCAGGTCGCGCAGGACGGGCACGTAATCGGCCCGGAGGGGCGTCACCTCTTCCTGCGGTTCGGGTGTCTTGGCGAGGACCTTCTCGGCAGCGGCACGGCGGTCACGGAGTTCGGCAAGGGCGTCGTCATACTCGTCGGGGCCGTACTCGTCGGGGTTCTCGTTGTAGTCGGCGCGGAGGCGGGCGATGGCCTTGCGGGTCTTCTCGACCTCAGCCTGCGCGCGGGCGCGGGCCCGTACTCGCTGCGCCTGCTCGCGGGCAACGCGCTGGGCCTGGTCGTCGTGCTGCTCAGTGGGCGGGGCGTCCATGATGCCGCGGGCAGCCTCACGCTCCATCCAGGCGAGAACCTCTACCTCGACGAGGTCGCGGCGGATGTAGACCCCGATGCAGGCGAGGGGGCCGGCCTTCGCCCGGATACTGCATCGGTACGCGTGGCCAGGCTTGGAGGGCCCGTGGGTGTTCTTCTGTGTGGTGAGGGCGGTTCCCATGCGGCACTGTGCGCACTTGACGAGCGAGGTCAGTTCGTAGAGGCCGACGCGGGAGCGTGGTGCGGTGTTGCGGATCTCTTGGCGCCGTTTCTGGTACGCCTCCCACAGGTCAAAGTCGACCAGTTCCTCCCACTTGCCCTGGATCTTGATGTGGCGGCGGCAGTTCCCATTGGTCCTTCCACAGCGGCATCCAGGGTCGTGGACGGTGAGCAGGCCGGCGGGGAATCCGGAGTCCATGTAGCGGGTGAGGGTGTCGGTGGTCCACAGGGTGTCTTGGGTGGTGCGCCATCCGTGCTGGTTGAGGTGGATGGCGAGCGCGGAGAACCCAACGCCGTCGATGTACTGCCGATAGAGGTCGGCGATGACGGGGCCGTACTCCTCGTCGATCTCGTACCGCTCGTTCTGGAGCCTCAGACCGCCGGGGACGGTTGCGTCGGGGACTCGTCGGGGGTGCCAGATGTAGCCGGAGCGCTTGCGGCCTTGCGCAGGGAGGCCGAGTTCGTACCGGCGGTATCGGTGGGTCTCGCGCCACTGCTCTCCAGCGCGGTCGCTCTCGAAGGCGCCGAACTCCAAGATCATGCCGCGCTGAAACCGGCCGACAGCGGTGGTGGCGTCGATCTGCTCGGTGGCGCTCTCCAGCTGGCCGCCGGCGCGTTCAAGGCGGGCGAGCCAGAGGGCGTTGCCGGTGCGGTCGCGGCCGAAGCGGCTGTAGCGCCAGACGGCGACGCCTCGGGCCTCGCCTGCCTCGACGCGCTCGATGGCTCCGGTGATCTTCCGCTTGAAGTGTCGGCCGGAGACGTCGAGGTCCGTGATGAGCGGTTCGACGAGGCGGCGGCCGGTGCGGCGGGCCCACTCCCGGAGTGCCTTCTCCTGGAGCTCGGGGCTGATCTTCTCCTCGCGCCATGTCGAGACGCGGATGTAGCCGAGCCACAGTTCGTCATCGTCCGCAGTGATGTCGGGGGGCGGCTGAGTACGCATGCCGGTTCCTTTCGGATACGGGTATGCCTCGGCGCGGTGTGCGCCGAGGCATGGTTTGGGTGTGCGTGTGGGGGGTGGTTACTGGGGTGCTCGCCGGGAGAGCGGGAGCACTGGTGCGGTGCTGTCGGCGGCGAGTTGCTGGGCCCGTTTCTGGTCTTGAACGAGGTAGAGGTAGGCCCGGGTTTCGGACGTGGTCTCGATGTACGTCCGCAGGGGAGCAGCCATGGCGGCGAGGAGGGTTACTCCGGTGGTGACGAGGACCCACCCGATCGCCACGGGGCTGGTGCTCCTCATGTCGGCGGTGAGAGCGACAGCCTGCGTGGTGAGGCCGATGGTGACCAGGGCGGCACCGGCTACACCGGTGCCGATGATCGTCCGTGGGGTCAAGCGGGTGGCTCGTCGAGACATGCGGGGTGCTACCTCTCTCCCTATGGCCAGTGGCCGATGGCGCGTAGTACAGCGATTACGGCCTCTTCTGCGGCGGAGTCGCCGTCAGTGAGCGCCTTTAGGTGGTCATGCTTCGTGAGGCCGGTACTGCGTTCCTCCTCGGTGGGGAGGAGGCCGGCCGCGATGAGGACGCGTGTGGGGGGGTAGTTGAGGGCCTGCGCGATGATGCGTGCGGTGCGGATGTCGGGGTCAGTCCCGCCCTTGAGGAGGCGGGAGAGGATGCCGGGGTGTAGGCCGGAGTCTCTGGCGAATCTGGCCTGCTCGCCGCGTTGGTCGATGTCGTAGCCGCGGAGGCGCATTTCGCCTGTGAGCCAGTCGGGGAATGCTGCTGGCTGCTGCGGGTGGTGGGAGCCGCTCATGCCCGCACTGTATCGCGCGCGAGATGTATGACGGCAGAGGAATGCAGCGCTCCGGCGCGATCACTTTCCCTCCCTGGTGCGTGGGTCGTGCACAGTGCGTGCCGACGTTATCCACGCTGCGTTCGAACATGCAACCAATTCTCACAGGTAGATGCCGGGTGCATCAGGTCCGCGTAATCGAACACATTGTTGGTTTCGGGTATGCCAGCGGCAAAGCCCCAGGTACGCGGACCGTGGCGCGTTCGTCTCTCACTCGGTACAAACGTGCTACGTTTATACCGAGCGCGAGACGAACGAACCGCGCCCGAGAGGAACGACCATGCCTGTCACCTACGACCGCACGCACGTCGTCGCAGTACTGCACTCCCACGGCATCACCGGTCAGCGGCAGCTCGCCCGTGAGATCCGCGTCGCCCCCATGACCGCCCGCCGCATCCTCCGCGGCGAGGGCGAGGTGTCCGGCCGCGTCATCGCCGAACTGCACCAGCGCTACGGCATTACGCCGGCCTCGCTCCTCATCCCCTCCATGCTCACCGCACCCGAGCAGGCCCGCGCATGAGCACCCAGGTCACCCCCCGACATGTCGCGTTCGCCGACGCCCGCGCCGTCATCGACCGCGCACGAGCACGCATCGCCGCCGACCGCGCAGCAGGCCGCCTCACCCCCGAACACGCCGCGCTGATCGACGACCTGTGGGGCCCCGTTCCGGCCGCCGCCGTGCACCGCATCACCCCCGGCAAGGGGGCCACGCCCCAGCCGCTCGCCGCCTGACACGCAAAAGGGCCGCCCGGATGCGACCCGGACGGCCCGACTGATCCCCCGAAAGGAACCAGCGATGAACCCCCAGCGTACCGGCCTCCTCGCCGCCAAGATGCTCCGAGGCGCGCAGGCCTACCGGCGGCAGGTCGCCTTCCGCGACGACCTCGCCGCCCGCCTGCACCACATCGCCCCCGGCGCCACCCGCGTCCACCTCACCCCGGTCACGACCGACGTCGACGGCACCATCCGCCGCCAGACCCTCGTGTCCCTGCTCGACGCCGTCGGCTACACCGTCACGGCCCCCATCGGCGCGCACCGCGCCGCCCGCCGCCTGATCGTCGACGCCTTCCCCGGCGCCGACTGGGACAAGCCGCAGGTCTTCAACGCGGCGTACGGATTCCTGGCCGTCAACGTCCCGGCGGCCCCGGTCGAGCTCGGCGTCGAGACCGCCCCGGCGGTGACGGCGTGATCCGCCCGCAGCTCTCCGCCGACGGCTCCACCGTCCGCCTCCCGCTCGCCGACCGTACGGCGTCCCTCCTCGACGACCTCGCGGTCGCATACGCCGAGGACCCCGCCGGAATCGGTCTGCTCCTCACCGGGCACGCCGCCGCCGTGCTCAGCCTCGACTTCGCCGCCGCGAGCGACGCCGCACACGACGTGGACCGCTCGATGCGGGCCGCCGAGGCGGACGGCACCCGCGAGGCCCTTCTCGACGAGCTGCCGATCGACCACCAGCTCGACCCCTTGCTCGGCCCGGACGACGCGATCACGCTCGCGGGCCGCATCACCCGACTCGCCGGCCGCATTCGCCACGGCTACACCCGCAACGCCCGCAAGGAGCCCCGCCCGTGACCGTCACCACCCTCCCCACCGCCCATACCGCACCGGTCGCCGCCTCCGTCGCGACCGCGGGCGCCCTCGCCATCCGGCCCGAACAGACCTCGTGGACCCCCGAACAGGCCGCCGTACTCCGCCAGTCCGGAATCAAGGAGCAGGTGACCTCCGCCGAGCTGTCCGGCTTCCTGCACCTGTGCCAGCGCACCGGCCTCGACCCGTTCTCCCGGCAGATCTACCTGATCGGCCGGTGGAGCAAGAAGGACGGCCGCGACGTCTACACCCCTCAGACCGGCATCGACGGGTACCGCGTCATCGCCCAGCGCGTGACTGCGCAGACTGGCGGCACGTACGGCTACGAGGACACCGTGTGGTGCGACCCGTCCGGCCGGTGGCGTGACGTGTGGCTCGCCACCGAGCCCCCGGCCGCCGCGAAGGTGACCGTGGTCAGGAACGGGCAGCGGTTCTCCGCCGTCGCCACGTTCCGCGAGTACGTGCAGACCTTCACCGACGGCAACCCGAAGGGTCTGTGGGCGAAGATGCCCGCCGGGCAGATCGCGAAGTGCGCCGAAGCCCTCGCGCTCCGGAAGGCCTTCCCGCACGACCTCTCGGGGGTCTACACCGACGAGGAGATGGCGCAGGCGGACAACCCGGCTCCGCAGATGCAGCAGGCGGCGCCCCAGCAGGCGGACGAATGGTCGACGGCCGCGCCGCGACGCAACTACCTCGCCGAGGCCCACGCCGCCGGAACGGTCGAGGAGGTCCGGGAGATCTACCGGGCCGCCGCGTCCGAGTTCGGTCCGGGGACGGCGACAGCGCAGGAGATCGCGGAGATCGGCCGCCAGCTCGCGGCCAACGGTGAGGCCCCGACGGAGGACAACGCGGAGCCGTCCCCTGGCGAGGAGCACGCCGACGCCCACGGCCGCCCGGAGGGAGAGACCCGCGCTGTGCCGCTGGACCCCCCGGCCGCCGCCGAGCAGGCACTCCGCCTCGCCGCGTCGCGCGCGAACCTGCTCACCCTTGACGACGACTTCGAGCGCATCTACGGCCTCCCGATCTCCGAGGCCGGCGCCGCCCAGCTCCACGCCTTCCGGAAGAAGATCGAGGGGGCCGCATGAGCGCCGTCGAGGTGAAGGTCGAGGCGCCGGACCCGGCGTACCTCGCGGCCGTCCTGCGCCGCCGTCAGGCGATGCGCGCCCAGCTCGACCACGCCGAGGCGATGTTCGAGAACGTCAACACCGAGGCCACCGCCCTCCTGGACCGCCAGTACCGGGCCACGAAGAGCGTGAAGGCCGACGTCACCCTCGACGACGACACGAAGTTCGCCACGGTGACCCGGGTCGGCGGCGAGGCCGAGGCGAAGGTCACCGACCGCGAGGCGTTCGCGGCATGGGTCAGGGACACCTACCCGGAGTTCTTCGACTTCCGGATCGTCCCGGCCCGCACCGAGGTCGTCATCAACAACGCGTTCATCGACCGCGTCCTCGGCGCCGTCAACGCGGCGAACTCGCCGCAGTACGCGGACCCGGAGACGGGCGAGGTGCACGACGTACCGGGCGTCGCGATCCGGGGGACCCGAAGCCCTCACTTCCGGTGGCTGTTCACCCGGGCGAGCAAGCGTCAGCCGCTCGACGGCCGCGAACTGGTCGCCGAGGCACTCGCCGCCGACCGGCTCGACCTCGATACCCCCCTCGCCCTGGAGCAGGCCGCCGCGCCCGAGCAGTCCTGACCTCCCGTACGACGGCCCGCCCCGCCTCCCCCGACCGGGGCGGGCCCCTCGACCAGGAGCACCACCATGGATCAGATCAATCTCGGCAGCCTGCGCCGCGAGTTCGACCGGCGGTCCCGAGCGACTTCCGACGGTCACCGCGAGTGGACCGGCACCACCGTCACATCCTCCGGTGTCGGCCGCTTCCGCTACCAGGGCCGCGACTACTCCGCCTACCAGGCCGCCTACATCCTGCGGACCGGCCGTCTGCCCGTGGGCACCGTCCGGCCGACGTGTGAGCACCCGAAGTGCTGCGCCCTCGCCCACGTCGACGACCGGGCGGCCCGGCAGCAGGTCCGCGCCCAGTATGCGGCCGTCGTCGGCATCCGGCACAAGACCCCGAAGTGCGGCCATGACCCGGCCGTTCACGGGCGCTACCGGGAGTCGGGGAAGCGGTACTGCGAGGCGTGCAACAACCCGCCGAAGCAGGCCGCCGCGTGACCGGCCGCGCGCGCCTCGACCGCGCCCGCCGCCTGCTCGACACCGCGCCGCCGGCCCCAGTCCACGGGCAGCTCGCCGTGGACGACGGCCCCCGCCTCGGCAGCTTCTGCACCGGCTACGGCGGCCTCGACCAGGCCGTGGAGGCCGTGTTCGGCACCACCACCGCCTGGACCTCCGACGTCGACGACGGCGCCAGCCGGATCATCGCCCACCGCATGTCCGGCGTCCCGAACCTCGGCGACCTCACCACCACCGACTGGCAGGCCGTCCTCGACCAGCACGGGCCGGTCGACATCGTCTGCGGCGGCTACCCCTGCCAGCCCTTCAGCGTCGCTGGCAAGCGGAAAGGAACCTCCGATGAGCGGCACATCTGGCCCCACATCGCAAACGCCCTTCGCGTTCTACGACCCCGCTACGCGGTCTTTGAGAACGTCGCAGGGCACCTTCGACTGGGATTCGACACCGTCCTCGCCGACCTTGCCCGCCTCGGGTTCGATGCGGAGTGGTGCCTTGTACGCGCGTCGGAGGTCGGCGCTCCCCACCAACGCAAGCGGCTCTTCCTCCTCGCCTGGCCTGCCGACGCCCAGGGCCCGCGACTCCCGGGGGAAGGGCTTCGAGGACGCGCTGCCGAACGTGGTGCAGCTCTTGCCGACACCGACCGCCTCGGAAGCGACGGGCGGACAGCACGCGCCGAACAAGCAGGGCGGGAAGTCTCTGCGGGCGACGCTGCTGCCCACGCCGACCGCAACGCCCTACGGCAGCAACCGGTCACCCAGCCCGGGCGCCGCAGTACGGCCGTCGCTGAACTCTCTGGCGCCCACGCTGCTGCCGACACCGACCGTGGCAGATTCCCGCGGGACCCGGAACGCCACAGCGGGTCGGCGGACGGACAACCCCAACGTGGTCCTCGGCTGGACGCTGACGGACCTGGCGTACAGCGGGAGGCTCCTGCCGACACCGCGCGCGTCGGACGGGGAGAAGGGCGGCCCGAACCAGCGTGGTTCGAAGGGCGACCTGGCCTTGCCGGCAGCAGCACACCGGATTGGGGCCCCTACGCCACCGCCATCGCCCGCTGGGAACACATCACCGGACGCCGTGCCCCATGGGCAACTGACGATCGACGCCGCCTGACACCGATGTTCGTCGAATGGCTCATGGGCCTCGACTGGGGCCACGTCACCCACGTCCCCAGCCTCACACGAACCCAGCAACTTAAGGCCCTCGGCAACGGCGTCGTGCCCCAGCAGGCCGAGGCCGCCATTCGGCAGCTGTACGCCCGCGCCTTCGGCCTCGTCACCTGACCGCCCGCAGTAGCCCCCCGCACCGTCCTGGGGCGAGGCCGGACTCCGATCCCCTCTCCCCGGGCGCACCACCCCCGACAGGAGCACCCCGTGACGTGGTTCAAGGTGGACGACACCGCCCACAGCCACCCGAAGTTGATCAAGGCCACCAACGCGGCCGTCGGCCTGTGGATGCGGTGCGGCGCGTACGCCGCCCAGCACCTCACCGAAGGTGTCGTGCCCGGCGTCGTCGCCCAGCTCTACGGCACCGCGCCGCAGGCCCGGAAGCTGGTCGCGGCCGGCCTGTGGCACGAGCACGGCCACGCCTGCCCGCACCCGAAGTGCCGTCAGCCGGCGCCCGGCGACTTCTACATGCACGACTTCCTGATCTACAACCCGACCCGCGCCCGGGTCGAGGACGAGCGGTCGAAGGCGGCCGAGCGGCAGGCCCGCGGAAGGGCCCGCCAGGCGGAAAAGCGCTCCGATTCGACGACGAACGCTCCTCGTTTCGACGACGAATCGACGGCGAAAGAATCTGAACGCTCCTCGAACCGAGACGCGTTTTGGGACGGATCCGCAGGTCAGGAGAGGGCGTCACACCGTGACGGTACGGACCCGTCACGGTGGTCCCGACCCGACCCGACCCGTAGTACCTCCTACGGAGGTACTCCCCCTGTAGTCCCCCAGGAGCGTCCGGGACCGGCCGGGCCCGCCGAGCAGCTGCTCGCCCGATGGTGGGAGACCTACGGCCGGACCACCGCCCAGAGCCGGACCACGATCGGCCGCGCCATCGCCGACGCCCTCGCCAACGGCCTGGACTCCGACACCCTCTGGTCGGCCCTCGACCGTCTCGGCTCCCTCTCCAAGCCGATCACGGGCGGAACGTTGCAGTTCGCCCTCTCCGAGCTCCGCCGCCCCGCCCCCGGCGCCGACGTCATCCCGCTCGACGCCGCCCGCCCCGGCCGCGTCGCCCGCGCGGCCGGTCTGTTCGCCGCCGCCGCCGGAATCACCCCCCAGGAAGGTGCCCAGTGACCCGCGAAGAAGTCGCAGCCCTGCTCGCCTACGCCGTCAGCCTCGACCCACGCACCGCGCCCGCCACCGAGGCCGAGGCCGCCGAGCGCCTCAACCAGTGGTTCGCCCTCCTCGCCGACGTCGCCCCACGCGCCCCGCACCCCGAGGGACGGCACTGGGACGCCTCGCAGGCCGTCCACCACCACATCGCCACCAGCCCCTACCCGATCAAGCCGAGCGACGTGTCGAGCCGGTGGCACGCCTTCCGCCGCGACGTCCTCTCCCGCCACATGGACCCGCTTCCCGACGTCGACCCCGACGACGAGGAGGCCTACCGCACCGCCCTCGCCAACCACCGCCGCGCCATCGAGACCGGCCGGGAGGTCGCCACCCCCCGCGCCCTCATGCCGGGCGAGGCCGGCACCCGCGAGCAGCGCGAGCAGGCCAACGCCGCCCGCCTCGCTGCCCTCGGCACGTACATGCCCCGCACCGTCGCCGACGCCCTCGCGCCCTACCGCCGAGTCCGCGCCGAACGCGAGCGCCTCGCCCGCGAGGGGGCGCCCGACGCCCTCGACGTCCCGTGCACGTGGTGCAAGGCCGAGACCGGGCAGCCCTGCCGCGACATGCGCCTCAACCCCAGCAACGACGCCACCCACGTCCGCCGCCGCACCACCCCGCACCCCTCCCGCCTCGACGCCGCCACCGCCCACCGTCACGCCCAGGAGACCGCCGTATGAGCCACCGCCAGCGCCGCCGCCGCGCCGACGACCGCACCCAGAACCGCCGCGAGTTCCTCATCACCGGCTCCTGGGACAACAACCCCGACGACCCCACCCGCATCCCCACCCGAGACCCGAGGGAGGCCCGCCGCGTCGCCCGCAGCCTTGCCTCGAAGGCGGCATACGTGATCGTCGAAGAGTTCACCGCCCGCCGCACGTGGGTAACCGCCTACGAGCTCGACGGGCCCGCCCTCGTCGCCGAACAGGGTGCCGCTGAGGCCGCCCTCGCCGCCGGATGGCCGCCCGCCCCGGCCGACTACCGGCCCGACGCCGACGACCGCCACCGCACGTGGCTCGCCGAGCAGTTCGTCGCCGACAACCTGCGCGTCGAGGCCCGCACCCGCGCCGAGGCCCTCGCCGCCGAGCAGGCCGCCCGCCGACGCCGCATCGCCAGCGAACTCGCCCGCACCTCCCGCCAGCTCATGACCGCCCCGCCCGAGGCCCGCCCCGACTACCGCCGCGCGGCCCGCCACATGACCGGCGCCCAGCGATGACCACCCCCACACCGATCCCCGACGCCGCCACCGCCGTCATCCGCGCTGTCCTCGAAGACGAAGGCATCGGCGACCTCCTGTACCGGCCCGAACGAACCGCCCAACGCGTCGCCAGAAAGCTCCGCGCCGCCGGATGGGAACTCCGGATCATCCCGCCCGCAATCACCCCGGAGAACGACAACTAGCCCCCACGGAGAGGGCACGCAGAACCGGACAGCGCCGCCCCCTCCGTGATACGTTCCTCGCGAGAGATGAACATCCCTGCCTCGCACGGAATGCCCATCGCCAAGTCGAGAGCGCCACGCGCTTAGCACGCAGAGCAGGAGGCCCGAGCCCATGACCCCCGCAGAGCGATTCGCCGCCAAGGTCACCACCGCCGGCCCCCTCAGCACCTACCGCGACGCCCCCGGCCCCTGCCACCTCTGGACCGGCGGAGCCCGCAGCAAACGCCCCCACGACGCAGGCCAGTTCGGCGAGTACTACGGCGCATTCCACCTCGACGGCCGCACCGTCCGCGCCCACCAGTACGCCTACGAACAGGCCCACGGACCCATCCCCGCCGGCGCCGAAGTCGACCACCGATGCCGCCGCCGCAACTGCGTCAACGTCGCCCACCTCGAACTGGTCGACCACCGCACCAACACCCTCCGCAGCACCGGCCCCACCGCGCTCAACGCCCGAAAGGTGCGCTGCATCCACGGCCACCCCTTCACCCCCGACAACACCCGCAGACGCCGCGACGGCTCCCGCCGCTGCATCACCTGCGAACGCACCCGCCCCCTCATCACCACCACCGAAAGGACGGCCGCCTGATGGCCGGAGACACCGTCATCACGGTCGTCGGCAACCTGGTCGACGACCCCGAGCTCCGCTTCACCCCCTCCGGGCAGGCCGTTGCGAAGTTCCGCATCGCGTCCACCCCCCGCACCTTCGACCGCCAGGCCAACGAGTGGAAGGACGGCGACAGCCTGTTCCTGACCTGCTCCGTCTGGCGCCAGGCCGCCGAGAACACCGCCGAATCCCTCACCCGCGGCACGCGGGTCATCGTGCAGGGCCGACTCAAGCAGCGCTCCTACGAGGACCGCGAAGGCGTCAAGCGCACCGTCTACGAGCTCGACGTCGACGAACTCGGCCCCTCCCTCACCCGCGCCACCACCACCGTCACCAAGACCACCGGCAACTCCCAGCGCCAGCAGCCCCAGAACGGTGGCCAGCAGGGCGGCTACGGCAGCAGCAACGGCTACGGCCAGCAGCCCCAACGCGACCAGTGGAACACCGGCAGCACCGACGAGCCCCCGTTCTAGACCCGCCGCGCGGCCGACCGGACGCCGCGCCGGCCGCGCGCGCGAACACCTCGACCTGACCGAGACAGGAGCAACCCCTGATGACCGACCCCGACCGCCCCGACTTCCCCGGCGTGACGATGTCCGAGATCCGCGAGGCCCTCGGCCACAAGACCGCGGCCCCGGACGCCGAGCAGCCGATCGAGGCCGGCCAGACGTACCGGCCGACCGAGCACAACAAGGCCCGCTCCCCCGAGGACCGCATCACCGTGACCGAGGTCTACCTCGGCGAGGGCCTGGACGAGCAGACCATCGCCTACGACATCGCGTCCACCGACCACCGGGGCCGCCCCGCCAAGTCGAGCAGCGCCCTGCGCGAGTCCGTGTTCCGGAAGTGCTACGCCCTCGACACCCCCGAGCCCGACTCCGAGTCCCCGGCCGAGACGCTCGCGCGCGCCGTCGCCCTGCTCGACTCCCTCGACACCGTCGCGTACGTCATCGCCACCCCCGACACCGACGGCGCCCTCGACGTGAACGCCAGCGCCCGAGGCGTGGACGCCCGGGATGCCAGCAGCGCATTCCGGGCCGCCGCCCGAGGTCTCCTCGGTCAGCTCCGCATGGACCTGCCCGCGTTCCTCGTCAGGGAGTTCGGCAAGAGCAGCCGCGCCGCCTTCCTCGACCGCATGCTCGTCGAGGGGCAGCCCGTGTCGGGCGAGGTCCGCGAGGGCACGGCCAGACCGTGCGCGCCCGGTTGCACCTGCCGCCGCGCCTCGGTCGAGGTCACGGGCACCACCGACCCGGCCGCGGCCGCCCGCGCCATCGAGGAGGCCCTCGCCCCGCTCCGCGCCGCCGTGAGCAACACCAGGGAGCAGCAGCGGGCCAAGGCGAAGGCCCAGGTACTCCGCGAGGTCGCCGACGGCCTGGAGGACCGCAACGGCAGGTGCGGCATCGGCGACGGATGCGAGCGCTGCTCGGCCCGTGCCGCCGAGGTCCTCCGCCTCCGCGCCGCCGCGACCGAGCTGGAGACCGCGGCCCGCCCCGCCGGCTGCACGTGCGGCGTCCCCACCGACCCGACCGCCGTCCACCGCACCGACGCGCCCTGCTACGTGAAGGACACCGACCAGTGAGCACCCCCGAGCCGACCGGTGACCACTTCACCGAGGCCGCCATCCGCCGCAGCGCCTACCTCGACGCCGCGAACATCGCCGCCGAACCGGGCCCGAACACCTGCGGATGCGGTGGCTGCGCCGAATGCGCCCGCTACTACGTCGCCCAGGAACTCCGGCGCCTCGCCGACCACTACACCACCGCCGAACAGCCCACCGGGCTTACGTGGGAGGCCCGCGCCGACCACGCCATCCGCCTCTACGCCCGCACCGCGATCGAGCTGGAGGACGCGAAGGCCGAGGCCGCCCGTCTCCGGGCGCGCGTGACCGAGCTGGAGCAGGCCGCGACCTTCAAGGGCATCACCCCGGTCGTCACGTACGTCGACGAGGTACAGCTCGGTGCCACGCCGACGCCCGTGGAGCAGTGCGCGCAGCACCCGGCCGCGCCCCGCATCGGCGACATGTGCGGCGGCTGCACCCAGTACCCCGCCGACATGACCGAGGCGCCCGAGGACACCGTCCGCCGGTATGCCCGCCGTCTCCACGCCGTCGAGCAGCTCACCGCCGGCCGTCCCAGCTACCACACGGTCACCGTCAAGCAGCTGCTCACCGCCATGAGCGACGCCGACGACGAGCCCACCGACGGGTGATCGGCTTCCTGGCCACGGTCGCGTACGTGCTCCTCGTGAGCCTGAGCGCGGCCGTGCCCCTCGGCCACCCCGCCCGCCACCACCGCCCCAGGGACCACCAATGACCGTGAACCTGCCCACCGTCACCCCCGCACTCCGCGACGCTGCGGAGAAGCTCCGCGCCCTCGCCGCCCGTGCCGTCCACCAGGACCGCCCCCGCTGGTTCCTCGGCCACACCCTCGGCAGCAAGACCCCCGTAGTCCTCGACGACCACGAGCAGCCGTCCACACTCGTCGACGTGTGGGCCGAGCGCCGCGAGGACGTGAACGCCTACCTCGCCGCGTACGCCTCCCCGCACGTCGCCCGCGCCGTCGCCGACTGGCTCGGATGCGAGGCCGCCCTCGCCGACGAGGAGCGCGGCCGGCCGTCCTGCTCGTGGTGCGGAACCGATCACGCCCAGACCATCGCCGCCCTGATCACCGGAGAGGCCGACCAATGATCCGCCCCAGCGGCACCCACTACTACACCGAGACCACGATCTACCACGACGGCGTTCTCTCGTGGGCCTGGGTTGTCCGGATCCGCGAGCCCTACGAAGACCTCGACCGCATCGACGGCTGGGCCCTCACCGAGAAGCGAGCCCACCGCAAGGCCGCCGGAGCCTCCCGCCGCCTGATGCGCAGAGCTCGCAGCTACACGTCCATCACCACCGAGGCCGATGGCACCAGCAGCACCGACACCCCTGGGCGCCTCAACGAGCCTGAGGAGGCCGACCGATGAACACCCGCTCTCCGGCCCGCCAGGCGCGCGCCCGCGACCGCATCGACCGCCGCGCCGCCCTCCTCGTGCTGCTCGACCGCCTCGACCGCCTCTCCCCCGCCGAGGGCGCTCTCCTCCGCGAGTACGTGCTCGCTGAGCTCACCGAGGCCGACCAGCTCACCCGCGCCCGCCGCGGCCTCGACCGCGCCCGCGACCGCATGCAGTACCGCCTCGACGCCGCCGAGGCCGCCATGGTCGAGGCCGAGCAGGACCGCGACGAGGCACGCAGTTGGGCCCGTCACGGCTACGAGATTGGACAGCGCAGCTGCACCTGGAGCGACTACGGAGTCGCCCCCGCGTGGCTCACCGAGGAACAGCCGGCCAGCGTCCCACCCGTCCACATCGGCGACGGAGCCAACGCCGAGGACTGTCCCGCCTGCTCCGGCACCAACCCGCCGTACCCGTTCATCTGCCCCGGCCAGCCCCAGGAGCCGACCCCGTGATTCTTCTCCTCGGCCTCGTGCTCGGCGGTCTCTCCGGCGGCATCACGTACGCCCTCACCGCCGAGGCCAGCCTCGCCCTCCTTGTCGGCATCGTCGCCACCGTCCTCACATGGCTCGGCGCCGCCACCCTCCTCTTCCTCGACGACTGATCGGAGCAGCCCCCGTGACCACCGTTGCGCTCCCCGAGCACGCCCTCACCGCCGCCGCCGACCTTCGCGCCATCCGCGAGCAGTGGGGCGACCTCCTCGACGCCATCGAGCAGCGCCCCGCCGACCAGTGGCCGCCCGTCGACAACATCCGTGAGCACCTCGCCGCCCCGGTCACCGAGGACGAACCGCCCGTCGGGCGCCTGCCCCTGGTACTCCGCCAGCACCCCGCTCCGGCCAACCTCGATGCCCTCGACGCCGCCATCGAGACCGAGCGGGCGATCTTTGCGGCGTGCGACGACATCGCCGCCCGGTACCAGCGGTCCGTACGGTTCATCGACACCGGGCGCAGGGGCCGGTATCGGTATCAGCCCGACCCGGCCGAGAACGACGACCCGAATCGGTGGACGCCGGTCACGACGCGGGGCGCCGTCCTCGCCCCGGGATCCCGCCGGTACGGATTGCACTGGGCCGCCGTCTGGCTGGAGGCGCGCGTCCTCGGCGAGCAGTCCGGGGACCTATTCAGCTCGATCGGCGGCGACACCCTCGTCGGCCTCGCCAACGTCACCCGGACCGCCCGGCGCCGCATCGAGCAGGCCCTCGCCCGCGCCGGACGCCGTACCGACCTGCTCGACCCGTGCCCGTGGTGCCGCGGCCCGCTCTTCGCCCGCACCGCGCCCGGGGGCGAGCCGTCCGTCTCATGCCAGACCGGCGAGCCCTGCGCCGCGCCCGTCGCCCTCGACCGGGGCCGGCGCACCTGGCGGGGCGCGGACCTCGCGGCACTGTGGACTGCACTGGAGGCGGCGCGGAAGGGCGCGGCGTAGGTCAGCTGTGGTCGGCCGGGCGGTCCGGCAGCGTCTCCGTGTCACCGACGAGCCACCGGAGGAACTGCCGGATCGCCTCGCCGCGACCGTCCTCACCAACGGCCGCGCCCGCCCGCTCCCACAGGTCGTCATCGACCCGGATCGTTCTGCGAGTCGTTCCCTTGCCCGGCATCAGGTTCTCCGTCCCGTCATGGCATCTGAGCGTATCGATTGCGGTGTCATGACACCACCGCTACCTTGGGTGTCATGACACCCCGCCGGTCCTGACCCGGCCGTCACCCAAGGGAGCACCCCCATGGAGAACACCACCGCCAGAACGCTCAACGAACGCCTCGACGCCGCCGAGCAGGCCGCCGCCGACGCCTTCGACGCCACCACCCGCGCGGTCGAGGCCGTCGAGCACGCCGAAGACACCGGCGCCGCCGCCGAGACGATCGAGGACGCCGAGGCCCTCTACGCGGCCCGCCTCGTTACCGAGGCCGAGGCCACCGAAGGCACATGGCGCGGCGAATGGATCGGCGAGCACCCGGCCACCGACGCCTCCACCTGACCCCGAGCACACAACGGGCCCGCCCGGCTTCCTGACGGCCGAGCGGGCCCTCACCACGACAGGAGCAACCCCCGTCATGGCTACGCCCACCCTATCCGCCGAGGAGCGGAACACCCGCGCGCACCAGCTCTCCGCCGATGGACACTCCCTCCGCGCCATCGGCCGCGAACTCGGTATCCATCACGTCACCGTGGCGCGCATCCTGCGCACCACCCCCGCACCACAAGGCGCACCAGAGGACGCACCACAGGACCCGACCAGCGGTGACGCCCCCGCACCAGACGATGCACCGACCGCACCACCCATGCACTTCAACCTGCCGACCGAGCTGATCCAAGACCTGAACGTCCTCGCCGACAAGACGACTGGCGACCTCCCCGCACCACTGGTGCGCGCCATCCACGCCGCCGCCGACCGCCGGCGCGCCGCATGGATGCGCGGCCTGATCCAGCTCCCCGACTGAGCACCGCCAGAACGCCCCGCCCCCTTGAAGCCCCGGCACGCACCCACGCGCCGGGGCCTTCCCATACCCCTCCCACGGCCCGCTCCTGCCCGATAGGTTCACGGAGTCGTCACACGAACCACACCGGAGCCCGCCATGCCCCAGCCGCCCCAGTACGGTCCCCCGCAGACCCCGCCGCCCGGTTGGGGCCCGCCACCCGGCCAGCCCGGTCCCTACGGTCACCCCGGCCCGTACGGACCGCCGCCGCCGAAGAAGGGCATGGGCGCCGGCGCCATCGTCGCCATCGTCCTCGGCAGCATCGTCGGCGTGATCATCCTCCTCGGCATCATCGGCGCGGCCATGAGCGACAACACCACGGCGAGCAGCGACGACGCGCCCACCCGAACCGCCACGACCGCCCCCGCGCCGAAGCAAAGCGCCGCCCCGAAGGAGAAGCCGGCCGACGACGCGCCGATCACGCTCACCGCGGCGCCCGCCAAGTTCACCCCGTCCGTCCTGCACGACGGCGGCGCGTACACCAGCGTCACCGTCACCATCACCAACCGCGGCGACGAGACCATCAGCACCAACCCGCTGTACTTCACCGTCACGGACAGCACCGGCGCCAAGCACGCCGCCGAACTCGGCATGGACAAGCACCAAATGGACCTCCTCAAGCTCGCGAAGGGCGAGAAGGCCACCGGCATCATCACCGTGAAGGGCAAGATCACCCCGGCCTACGTGACCTTCACCGAGGGCATGTTCGGCGACGGCGTACGAGGCGACGTGAAGTAGCCGGCCTCGTCCGGTCGCCCGCGCAGCCGCGCCCGCGATGGACGCCGTTACCGTTCCGTGATCTAATCGGGGGCGACCCCGGCGTGCCCGGAATCGGACGGTCGCCTGTCCTGGGAAACCTCGACACCCGCTTTCGCGGCTCAAGTCGACTGACGATCCGGACGCCGTGCGCGTCCCAACACCCCGCCACACACCCCCCGGTGGCGGGGTGTT
Organism: Streptomyces sp. NPDC055815; assembly: GCF_053616475.1. Lineage (NCBI taxonomy): Bacteria > Bacillati > Actinomycetota > Actinomycetes > Kitasatosporales > Streptomycetaceae > Streptomyces > Streptomyces sp. NPDC055815. The sequence continues at coordinate 92,991 of NZ_JBSHDU010000007.1, forward strand.
CGCATGCCTGCCTGCGGTTGCCGAGGAGGCCCGCCGTGAAGCCCTGAGGAGCACCCCCATGGACCCCTACGACATCGAGCACCGGTTCGCCTTCCACGCCGCGACCACCGACGAGAAGCGCGACGCCCACGGCAGCGTGCGCCAGGAGTGCCGGCGCCTCGCCGACCACATCAACGAGACCTGCCCCGACGGCCGCGAGAAGTCCCTCGCCATCACCGCCATCGAAGAGGCGATGTTCTGGGGCAACGCTGCGCTCGCTCGCGCGTAGCCCTGCCGAGACCGCCCTCGGCGAGGAGGTGAGTCGTGGCCGCCCGCCCCATCACGAAGAGAGACCGGGACCAGGTCCGCGCACTCCACGCCGAGGGCCTCAGCCGCAACGCCATCGCCCGCAAGATCAACCGCTCGCCCTCGACCGTGTCGAGCATCGCCACCGATCTCGGCCTCTCCTTCGACCGGGCCCCCCAGGTCGAAGCCGCAACCGCCGTACGCAAGGCCGACTTGGCTGCACGGCGCGCCGCCATGGCCGAGACGCTCCAGGACGTAGCCGAGCGCGAGATCGCAAAGATGGTGCAGCCTCACCTCTACTGGGAGTGGGGCGGCAAGGACCACAAGTACGACGAGCGGATGCAGCCCGAGCCGACCCCGGCCGACCGGCGCACCATGATGGCCACGGCCTCCGCCGCCCTCGACCGCTCCCTGAAGTTGGTCCCCCCGAAGGACGACGGCGCCGCCGAATCCCGCTCGGTGATCGGCGACCTCATGGCCGGCCTCCTCAGCAACTACGTGGCGCACCACGGCGCGCCCCCGCCCGAGACGGACGAGCCTGACGCAGACGAGGGGGGTGGCCCCGATGCGGACACCCCTTCCGCTGTCCCGTAAGCAGGTCGACTCGATCGTCGAAGCCCGCGCCTTTCAGAACATCTGGGAAGGCAGCGTCCGCAGCGGGAAGACCATCGCGTCCCTCCTCGCGTGGCTCGGCTTCGTAGCCGACCGGCCCGAGGGCGGCGAGCTGGTCATGGTCGGGCGCACCCGCGACTCCCTCGCGCGCAACGTGTTCGGCCCGTTGACCGACCCCAGCGTGTTCGGCCCGCTCACTCGGGACATCCACTACACCAGTGGCGCCCCGACCGCGAACGTCCTCGGCGTCACCGTGCACTGTCTCGGCGCCAACGACGCCCAGGCCGAACCGAAGGTGCGCGGCCTCACCTGCGCCGGCGCGTACGTCGACGAGCTGACCACCCTTCCCCGCACCTTCTACGACCAGCTCAACGCTCGTTGCAGCGTCGAGGGCTCGAAGATCTACGGGACCACCAACCCCGACAACCCGCAGCACTGGGCCCGGCAGGAGTACCTCCTGCGCCCACGCGAAACCCGGCTCAAGTCCTGGCACTTCCAGATGGACGACAACCCGGGCCTGTCCGAGGCGTACAAGGCCCGTACGAAGGCGTCGTACCGAGGCCTGTTCTACAAGCGCAACGTGCTCGGGTTGTGGGTCATGGCCGAGGGCGCCATCTACGAGGCATGGGACGAGGCGACGCACGTCGTCGACGAGCTGCCGGCCATGCGCCGCTACTGGCTCGGCATGGACTACGGCACCGTCAACCCGACGAGCGTGATCCTCCTCGGCCTCGGCGACGACGGACGGCTCTACGCCTGCGCCGAGTGGCGCCACGACTCCCGCAAGGCCATGCGGCAGATGACCGACGCCCAGTACTCCGAGGCCATCGGCGCATGGATCCGCGACCAGCGCGTCACCCCCGAGTGGTCGTTCATCGACCCCAGCGCCGCTAGCTTCATCGCCCAGGCCTTCGGCGACCGGACGCTCCCGAACATCGCGCGCGCACAGAACGAGGTCGTCGACGGGATCCGCTCCGTCGCCTCGCTCCTCGCCGCCGGCCTGCTCCGCGTCCACCGCTCATGTACCGGCCTCATCGAGGAGATGCCCGGATACGTGTGGGACGAAAAGGCCGCCGCACTCGGCGAGGACAAGCCCGTCAAGATCGCCGACCACAGCGTTGACGCGCTCCGGTACGCCGTTCACTCCACCGCCCACGAGTGGCGGCACCTGCTCGCCCTCGCCGCGTAAGGAGGCCCCGTGCGCTCCCGCGCCCCACTGCCGCCGTTCCCCCGTTGGACCGGGGCCCACATCGTCATCAGCCGACCCCGCCCACTGCCCACCGTCTTCGACAACGGCCGTGGCGAGCTGTACGTCGTCCTCTCCGCCCGCGTCACCTACCGCGCCCGCCTTTGGGCCCTGTGGCGCACCCTGACCCGACAGGAGGTGAGCACCGATGCCGCTCCCCTCCTCTGACACCACGTGGCCGCCGATCGACCCGCTCGTGCAGTCCGACCTCGCCGACTGGGACGCCTGGTACAGCGCGGAGCCTGACCGCCTGGAACAGCGCTACGCCGGTCGCGGCACCGTTGGCGCTCCCAACCGGCCGTCCCAGTACGCCGGTGGCCTGCGCGGCCGTGTGGCCCGCTGGTTCTGGGGCAACCCGACCCCCGACGGCGAGAAGCGCGACAAGCTGCATATCCCGCTCGCGGGCGACATCGCGCGAACCAGCTCGGGCCTGCTCTTCTCCGAGCCGCCGAAGCTCATGAGCGACGACACCGCCACGCAGCAGCGCCTCGACAAGCTCGTCATCTCCGGCCTGCATCCCACGCTCCTGGAGGCCGGCGAACTCTGTGCCGCGCTCGGAGGCTCGTACTTCCGCGTCGTCTGGGACGAGGACGTATCCGACCGGCCGTGGATCGACGCTGTCGCCGCCGACCGGGCCGTGCCCGAGTTCCGGTACGGCAAGCTCGTCGCGGTCACGTTCTGGACGGTGCTCCCCGACCCGGACGGCCCGGACGGGCGCCGTGTGTTCCGGCACCTGGAGCGCCACGAGAAGGGCCGGATCTTCCACGGCCTGTACGAGGGCACCGGCACCACACTCGGCGCTGTCCGCCCGCTCGCCGACCACCCGGCTACCAAGCCGCTCGCCTCCCAGGTTGACGCGTTCGGCGGCCTCGACACCGGCGCACCCGACCACTTGACCGCCTCGTACATGCCTAATGTGCGCCCCGCGCGGAGCTGGCGGCACATTCCCAGCGCGGCCTACTGGGGACAGTCCGACTTCCAGGGCATCGAGGGCATCCTCGACTCCCTCGACGAGTCGTGGTCGTCCTGGATGCGCGACATCCAGAACGGCAAGGGCCGCATCATCGTTGCTGACTCCCTGCTCCAGTCCCACGGCCCCGGCAAGGGCGCGAGCTGGGAGGAAGAGAAGAGGGTCTTCACCGGCCTGAACATGCTCCCGAAGATGGGCGACGCAGGATCCCCCATCGACGTCGTTCAGTTCGCGATCCGCGTCGCCGAGCACCGCGAAACGTGCGCAGCGCTCGTCAACGAGGCCGCCCGAGAGGCCGGCTACTCCGCGAGCACGTTCGGCGAGGCGTCCGAGGGCGCAGCGGTGACCGCCACGGAGATCCGGGCTCGGCAGCGCCGCACCCTGATGACCCGCTCCCGAAAGGCCCTGTACGCCGCGCCCGCGCTCGCGGACATCACCGCGGCGCTCCTGGCCGTCGAGGCCGGATGGCGGTTCGGTGTGAAGGGCCTCGACCTCACAGAGGAGCCCCGCGTCGAGTTCGAGGACTCCATCAGCGAGTCTCTCGGCGAACTCGCAACCACGGCCGAGCTGCTCCGCCGTGCCGAGGCCGCCTCGACCGACACGCTCGTACGGATGACGCACCCCGACTGGGACGACGACCAGGTCGCCGCCGAGGTCGACGCGATCCTCGGCGAGACCGGCCGCGGCCCAACCGCCGACCCGACCCTGACCGGAGCGGAGGGAGATGCCGATGCCGGTTTCCCCAGCGATGGCGGAGGACCTCGCCCATGAGGTAGGCGCCCTGTACCGAGACGCCGAGGGGGCGCTCCTGGAGCTGCTCGCGAAGGCCCTGGAGGCAGACATCGAGTCGCCCAGGTGGGCCGAGCTCAAGCTCGCCTCGGTCGGCGACCTCCGGGCCGCCGTCGAGCAGGTCGCGGACGCCCTCCAGACCGACACCACCGGCGCCGTACGGACCGCCCTGGTGACCGCGTACAACCGCGGCCGTCAGGCGGCCGTCGCCGAGCTCGGCGCACTCGACATCGGCCGCGAGCTCGTCGCCCGCGACACCCTGCCGAACGCGCCCGCCGTCGACCGGCTCGCCGCAAGCATGGCCGACGACACCCGACCGCTCTACCAGCGGATCACCCGGGCCGTCGTCGACACCTACCGGCGAATCGTCGCCCGCGTCTCCGGTACCCAGCTGCTCACCGGCATGACCCGACGCCAGGCGAGCCAACGGGCTCTCGATCAGTTCGCGGGTGCCGGGATCACCGGCTTCGTCGACTCCGCCGGGCGCCGCTGGGAGATGGCGTCGTACGCGGAGATGGCTGTACGGTCCGTGACCGCGCGGGCCGCTGTCGAGGGACACATCGACGCCCTCGCCGAGATCCGCGTCGGCCTGGTCATCGTGTCCGACGCGCCCCTCGAATGCCCTCTCTGTCGACCGTGGGAAGGCGAAATCCTCACCCTCGGCCCGACCAACGGCCCCCACACCGTCCGGCTGCCGAACGAGCTCAACCATGGCCGTACGACGGTCGCCGTGCACGTAGCCGGCAGCCTTGTCGAGGCGCGCGCGTCAGGCCTCTTCCACCCCAACTGCCGCCACAGCCTCAGCGCCTATTTGCCGGGGGTGACAACCCGGCCGCCGCATCACGCGACGCCAGGCACGACGTACGAGGACACCCAGCGACAGCGCGAGATCGAGCGGCACATCCGCCGCTGGAAGCGCGTCCAGGCTGCTGCCATGGACGACACCGCCCGCCGGAAGGCCGGGGCGAAGGTCCGGCAGTGGCAGGCCGCCCAACGCGCCCACGTGGCCGCGCACCCGCACCTGCGCCGCAAGCCCGCGCGCGAGCAAATCGGCTCCGCGCGCTGAACACCCCGCCCGCACGCCGCACGGCACACGGGCACACCCGAAACGGGAGATCACCATGCACACCCCTTTCCACCACCCCCAGGCCACGTACCCCGCGGGGACCGTCGTCGGCTACCGCCGCAACGGCGCGCCGATCTACGTCATCGCGGGTGGCAACGGCGAGGGCGAAGGCGGCTCCGGCGGCACCCCGCCCGCCGGTAACCCCGTCACCCCGCCCGCCACGCCCCCGGCTCCAGCTCCGCCGGCCGCCCCGAGCGGCGACGGCACCGACTGGAAGGCGGAGGCCCGCAAGTGGGAGCAGCGAGCCAAGGACAACAAGGGCGCCGCTGACGAGCTGGCCACGCTCAAGGCCGCGAACCAGACCGAGCAGGAACGGGCCGTCACCGCCGCGGAACAGGCAGGCCGCACGGCCGCTGCCGCCGAGTACGGCGCCAAGCTCGCCGCCGCCCAGTTCGAGACCGCCGTCGCCCGCGCCGGGATCGACCTCGGCGAGGCCGCCGACCTGATCGACACCACCCGGTTCGTCGACAAGGACGGCGTGGTGGACACCGACGGCATCACCGCCGCTGTCGCCAAGCTCGCGAAGCTCGCCCCGCGCGGGCCCGGTCGCTCCGGCGGCGACCTCGGCGGCTCCGGCGGATCCGGAGACCAGCCCTCCATCGACAAGCAGATCGCCGAAGCCCAGGCCAACGGCCACTGGCAGCAGGTGATCGCCCTCAAGCGGGCCAAGGCCCGCGGAACCTCCTAAGGAGCACCCACCATGGCCAGCATCACCGGAATGGGAACGAGCTTCAACCTCCCCAACTACGCGGGCGAGCTGTTCTCTCTCACCCCGGCCGACACGCCGCTCCTGTCCGCCATCGGCGGCCTGACCGGCGGCGGCATGACGTCCAGCACCGAGTTCGAGTGGCAGACCTACGGCCTGCGCGACCCGAGCCAGACCACCCGCGTCGAGGGCGCGCCCGCGCCGACCGCCACCAACCAGGACCGGCAGAAGGTCCGGAACGTGGCCCAGATCCACCAGTCCACGGTGTCGGTCTCGTACACCAAGCAGGCCACGGCCGGGATGCTCACCACCCCCGGCGCCGCTCCGTTCCGGGGCGTCGACGGCTCCAACCCCGTCACGAACGAACTGGACTGGCAGGTGGCCCAGGAACTCAAGTCCATCGCCCTGGACGTGAACTGGTCCTTCATCAACGGCCAGTTCGCCAACCCGACCACGAACGCGACCGCCCGCAAGACGCGCGGTCTCCTGGCGGCCGTCACCACGAACCGCATCTCGAAGGCCGCGGCCGTCACCGGTGCGACTTCGGCGACCGACACGATCACCTCGACCGCGCACGGCCTCGTCGACGGCGACAAGATCGTGTTCCGGGACACCTCGACCGCGACCGGCATCGTGGCCGGCCGCACCTACTACGTCGACCAGATCGACGTGAACACCTTCAAGGTGTCCGCCTCGCTCGGCGGCGCGCCGCTCACCCTCGGCACCGCGACGGGCATCTCGTACGTGAAGCCGACCACCGTCGCGACCACCACGTCGGACATCGACAACCTGCTCCAGCTCGCCTACGACAACGGCGGCATCTCGACGCAGGACACCGCGGTCATCATCGCGAACTCCTCGCAGAAGCGCGGGATCACGCGCGCCTACGCGGACGCCTACGGCAAGTCCGTGCTGATCACCGAGGGCAACCGGAACGTCGGCGGCGTCTCCGTCGACACCATCGAGACCGACTTCGGCCGCCTCGGGATCATGATGGACAGGCACATGCCCCAGGACACGATCTGCGTCGCGTCCCTGGAGCAGCTCCGCCCGGTCTTCCTCAACGTCCCCGGCAAGGGCGTGTTCTTCGAGGAGCCGCTCGCCAAGACCGGCGCGTCCGACGAGGTGCAGCTCTACGGCGAGATCGGCCTGGAGTACGGCAACGAGCGGGCGCACGCCGTCATGAACGGCCTCGCGCTGTGATCGAGTACGTGAGGGCCAGCGGCCCGTACGTCGCGGAGCGTGTGCGCCCCGTTCCGGGATCTCCGGAGGCGGAGGCGTACGCCGCTCTGGCGGCCGACCCGGGATCGGGCTGGCGTGCGGTGGCCGTCGAGCCGCCGGCGCTGGTCGCCCCGTCCGCCCCTGAGCCGCCGGCGAAGTCGGCCACGAAGGCCGAATGGGTCGCCTACGCGATCACGCTGGGGGCCGACGAGGGCGGGGCCGAGCAGGCCACGAAGGACACCCTGATCACGACCTACGGAGGCGACAGTGCCACTGACCAGTGACATCGGCGTATCGGTCTCGGCCACGCTGACCAAGGCCGGAGACCTGTCCACGGCGGCCGACCCGCTGTCGTGGCGCCGGGCCCTGCACCTGGAGCCCGGTACGAGCGCGGGCAAGGCCGACACCAGGTTCGCGGACACGCGGACGCTCGCGGCCTCGGCGACCGAGGATCTCGACCTCGCCGGTACCCTCACGGACATCTTCGGGACCGTGGTCACCTTCGCCCGGATCAAGGGCCTGTTCATCAGTGCTGCGGCCACGAACACCAACAACGTGATCGTCGGCGGCGCGGCCTCGAACGCGTGGGCGGCGCTGCTCGGCGCGACCGGCACGCTCACGCTCCGGCCGGGCGCGTCCGTGGCGCTGATGACCGGCTCGACCGATGCGACCACGTACGCGGTCACCGCGGGCACCGCCGACCTCCTCAAGGTCGCCAACAGTGCGGCGGGCACGCCCGTGTCGTACGACATCGTCATCATCGGCGCCAGCGCGTAGAGGGGGTGGTCGCCATGGCCCGTGTCTACGCGACCCCCGATCAGTACGTGGCATACACCGGCGTCTCTCCGGCCCCGGCCGACATCTCGGTTCGGCTCCGGCGCGCGTCCGTGTTCCTCGACTCGCGGGTCTTCCGTCTGTGCGCGTACGCGGTCGACGACGCCGGAATGCCAACCGACACGCTCGTCGCCGCCGCGTTCGCGGACGCGTGCTGTGCACAGGTCGAATGGGGCGTCGACGTCGGCGACCTTACGGGCGCGGCCGGGGTCGGTTGGGGCAGCGTGGAGATTGGCTCCGCGAAGCTGTCCCGGTCGGTCACTGCCACGTCGGGAGACGAGGCGCCGGGTCGACAGATCGCACCGGCCGTGTGGGACGCGCTCCGCTCCCCGGACCTGACGCCCGACCTGTTCCTCATCGGGGCGGTGACGACGTGCTGACGCCACTCCCGAGCTTCATGCTCGGGCACGCTGTCACCGTCGAGCCATACCTCGGGGCCGGCGCGTACGGCCCGAATTTCGGCTCGCCCGAGTCCGTGCGGTGCTTCCTCGACGAGCAGACCCGGACGGTACGCGACCCGTCCGGGCAGGAGGTCACCTCCTCGTCGGCGTTCTACGCCCGGCCGGGTCTCGTCTGCCCGCCCGAGTCGCGGGTGACGCTCCCGGACGGCCGGGTCACGCGAGTCATCGCCCGCCTCGACCGGTCCGGCGGTGGCATGCCGACCCCGGACCATGTGGAGGTGCAACTCCTGTGAGCCCTCAGTACACCCGGTTTCGGTCCGGGAACGCGCAACGACTGTGGACGTCCCGCGGCCGGCGCCTCGCAGGAGAGGGCCTCCAGAAGGGCCTGGAGCACGTCCTTGGGGAGGCCCGGAAGATCGTGCCGTTGGAGGAGGGCACCCTCGAACGCTCCGGCCGTGTGGTCCGCGACGGCCTGAACGGGGCGGTCACCTTCGACACCGTGTATGCGGTCGTCCAACACGAGAACCTCGACTACAAGCATCTCCCGGGCAGGAGTGCCAAGTACCTGGAGATCCCCATGAACCGGGAGAGGGACGTCGTTCTTCAACTCATGGCGGTTGACCTGAGGCGGTGGTTCCGTGGCAGATGATCCCGACCTCCTCGACGGCCTCGCTCGCTACCTGACCGAGCGCGGCCTCGTCACTTACGACCCGACCGGCGCCGGCGGGGACTGCTTCTTCGAGGTGATGCCGGCGGCGCCGGACGAGGCAGTCGTCCTCACCATCTACGACGACCGGGCCGAACCGGACTCCCTGCTCCCGTACGACGAGCCGCGCGTCCAGGTCCGCGTGCGCGGCACCCTCGACCAGCGGGTCTCCCGACGCCGCTGCCGCGCAGTCCGCTCCGCCCTGCATGGCCTCGGCCCCGTCACCCTGCCCGGCGGGACTGAGCTGGTCCTGTCCGTCTGCCTCCAGGGCGACGCCGCGTTCCTCGGCGCCGACGACAACCGGCGCACCGAGCACGTCGCCAACTTCCGTATGGAGATCGTGAGCCCGACGGCCCACCGCTCCTGACCCCTTCCAGTTCCCGAGCCCGCGCCGTTCCCGGCCGCGGGCTCTTCGTCATGCCCAGGAGGGCCCCATGGCACCCCGCAAGTACAACGCGCGCGACGTCGAATTCGAGATCGAGGACTTCCTCAACCCGGGCACCTGGGTGCCCTTCCGTACCGCCGAGGGTGGCTCGGGTGAGGGCGGCATCAACACGTTCTCGAAGAGCCGCGACTACGAGTCGACCGACACGACCACCTTCGGCTCCAACGGTGATGCCGAGACCCAGACCATGCAGGTCGGCAAGTCCATGACCCTGGAAGGGTTCCGACTCAAGGACCCGCAGACCGGCGCGCTGGACCCTGCGATGGCGCTGGCCGAGCTCCAGTCGGACCGCAAGGGGAATGACTCCCTGTGCGGCTTCCGGTTCGCGGCCCCCGGCGACACCACGTGGGAGGTCTGGCAGGCGACGTGGCAGCTCGGTGACGAGGGCGGCGGCAACAACGACAAGGTGTCGTGGTCCGTCACCATCACGCGCTCGGGCTCCGCGACCACGGCGGTGAAGGCGTGACCGCCCGAAACGAGTCCTGGGACAAGTTCTGGTCCGAAGTCTCCCGAGGCGGGACCGAGGTGATCCGCGGCGTCACCGTCACCGTCCCCACCGACATGCCGCTCATCGTCGAGCGCCGCGTCCAGGAGCTCCAGGACTCCGCCAACCTCGACGACGTGGCCGAGCTGGTTGGCCTGATCTTCGGCGTCGACTGCATGGAGCAGTGGCGTGAGGCCGGCATGGGCCTGCGCGAGTTTCAGACCGTACTCACGTGGGGCCTCGCCCACGCCTCCGGCAACCCGCTGACCTTCGCCGAGGCGTACGAGCTCGTCGAGCAGGGCGAGGGAGCACGGGCGGGAAAAGCGCTGCCGAACCGAGCCGAACGGCGCGCGCGATCGAGCGGCACTGGTGGGCGCTCGAAGCGGACTTCCAACGCGAGTACGGCCTCGAACCGCACGCGATCGCGCACCTGACCAGGCGCCGTTTCTACGCCCTTATCTCCGGCCTGTCCCCCGAGTCCATGTGGCGGCGGATGGCCGAGGACGAGATCTCGATCGTCGACGACCCCGCAGAGATCCGGTCCGCCCTGAGATCCACCTGACCCGAAGGAGGTCCCCTCATGGCGCTCACGATCGGTGAGCTGGTCGGACGTATCGATGTCGACGATTCCGGCATGCGGCGAGGTCTGACGGATGCCGAGTTGCGCATGCGCGGCTTCCAGCGGGACACCGAGGGGCGGCTCCGGACCCTCTCCGGCCGGTTTGCCTCGCACAGCGAACAGGTAGCCCTGGGCTTCCGGCAGGCAGACCGCGAGGGCCGCCGGTTCTCCCTGTCGCTCGGCCGAGTCGGCTCCTCCGCAGGCGCCCTCGCGGGCGCGGCGGCGCAGGCCGGCCTCATGGCGGCGAAGGTCGGAGCAGTCGCACCGGCCGCGGCCGGTGCCGCCGCCGCGCTGGCGAACATCGCTCCCGCGGCGGCCGTCGCCGCCACAGCCGTTTTCGCCCTGGCGCAGGCCGGCGGCGCGCTCAAGATCGGTATCTCGGGTGTCGGCGAGGCCATCGGCGCGAGCTTCAAGAGCGTCGGCGGCGCGGCGGGCGGCGCGGCGGACAACACGAAGGCCGTCGCGGCAGCACAGCAGGCCCTCAAGGACGCGGTGAAGAACGCTGCCGAGGCGAACGAGAACGCCATCGAGCAGGTCACGGACGCCGAGGAGGGCCTCGCAGATGCCCAGAAGGAAGCTCGTGCGGCGCAGCTCGCCCTCAATGACGCACGGAAGCAGGGCGCCCGCGACCTGGAAGACCTGAACAACCAGCTCGCAGATGCCGAGTTGGACCAACGCGACGCGGTCCTGGACGTCGCCGACGCCGAGCAGGCCCTTGCCGAGGCGCGCGCGAAGGGCGACCCGAAGGACATCGAGCGGGCGGAGCTCGCTTACGAGCGGGCCACACAGCGGCTCAAGGAGCAGCGCACCGAGACCGAGCGCCTCCGCAAGGACACGGCGGCCGCGAACCGAGCCGGCGTCGAGGGCACGGATGCGGTCCGGCAGGCGCAGGAGCGGATCGCGGACACGCAGCGGACCGTGAAAGACCGTGAGGAAGACCTCGCGGACGCCCGCAAGGAAGCTGCCCGTACGGCGGCCGACGGCATCGAGCAGGTGCGTCGGGCGCAGGAGGCCCTCAACGACGCCATGAACCCCAGCGGCGGAGGCGGCGGCGGGGGTGTGGATCCGTTCGCGGAGGCCATGGCCAAGCTCGCCCCGGCTGCGCAGGAGTTTGTGCGCGCGGTCATTGCGCTCAAGCCGGCGTGGGACGCGCTGCGCCTGGACGTGCAACAGCATCTTTTCCAGGGCCTCGCGAGCGAGCTGACCCGGACAGCTGGCAGTGTGCTGCCGGTCCTGCGCCGGAACCTGGTCGGGTCGGCCGACGCGCTCAACCTGATGGGCAAGGGCGTGCTCACCGCGGCCCGGCAGCTCGCGGACAACGGCACCCTCGGCAGGGCGATGGGTTCGGCCACGGTCGGCCTGCACAACCTTTCCCGGATCCCGGGGCAGGTCGTGACCGCCCTCGGACAGCTTGCCGCGGCGGCCGGCCCGAGCTTCGAGCGGCTGACCCAGGCCGGCGGAGCAGCCTTCGACCGGCTGACGAAACGGCTGACGAAGGCCTTCGAGTCGGGCGCCCTCCAGGAGGCGATCGAGCGCGCCATCGACCTGATCGGTGACCTTGCCGAGGTCGTTGGGAACGTCTTCGGAATCCTCGGCTCCGTCTTCAAGGCCGCGGAGGTGTCCGGCGGCGGCATGCTCGGAGTGTTGAAGGAGATCACGGGCGCCCTCAAGGACGCCTTCGCGTCGCCGGAGGTACAGGGCGGGCTGCGGGCACTGTTCGAGGTGATGGCCCAGGTGGCGCGATCGGCAGCCCCGATCCTCGTCTCCCTGGTTCGCACGCTGGGACAGGTCTTCAAGGCTCTGGGACCGCCGGTCGAGCAGCTCGTGAAGCACCTCGGCGACGGCCTGCTCCGGATCGCCGTGGCACTCGGCCCGGTCGCGGTCGAGCTCGCCAAGGCCTTCGGCGAGCTGGTCGTGATGGCGCTCCCGCTGGTCGACCTCGCGGCCGATCTCATCGCGGGCGCCCTGCCGCTCCTCGCCCCGATCTTCAAGCTGATCGGGGAGCAGATCAAGGCCGCGGCGCCTTTCGTGGCTGCGCTCGCGAAGGCGGCCGGCGAGCTGCTGATGCCGATCCTCGACGCGCTCGGGAAGGAGGTTCTGCCCAAGCTGCTGCCGCCACTGATCGAGCTGGCGAACGAGCTCTTCCCGCTCCTCGCCGACGCCGTCGTCGAGATGACCCCGAGCCTGACCGACCTCGGCGTCGCGTTCGCGGACCTGCTCGTCGAGCTGGCGCCAGTGATCGTGCAGATTCTGGAGCTCGCCGTTGCTCTGCTTACGCAGCTAATGCCGCTCATCGTGCCGCTGATCGGCCTCCTGACGAGCCTCTCCTCTGGGGCGCTGACGGCGCTGGCAGGGGTCATCACCCGCTATGTCATCCCTGCTGTACGGGCGATCGCTGCTCTCCTGCGTGGTGACTTGTCCGGGGCTCTGGCCCAGGCGAAGACGATCGCCCGGAACTACTCGGAAGACCTGGTCCGAAACTTCGTGACGATGAAGGACCGGGCGTCGAGCGCCTTGTCGAAGCTCAGCGAAACCGCTTCCCGTCTGGGACGCGAGACCGGGCAGAACTTCATGAACAACGTGCGGTCCGGTCTCCGCGAGCTTGACGAGGTCTTCGGCGGCCTGCCCAGTCGAATGGTCGCCGCCCTCGGCGATCTCGGCAGCACTCTCTACCAGTCGGGTCGCGACATCCTTCGGGGCCTGATCAACGGCGTCCGGTCGATGCTCGGCGACCTGCGCGCCACCCTCGGCGACATCACGACCAGCCTGCCCGACTGGAAGGGCCCGCCGGAGACTGACGCCCGGATCCTCACCCCCGCCGGCCGGTCGGTCATCGCTGGCTTCCAGGCCGGTATCCGGTCGCAAGTCCCCGCCCTACAGCGCCAGCTCCAGGGCATCACCACCAGCCTGCCCGGCATGGGGCTCGGGGCTTCAGGCGGAGGCGCGTATGCGGCTTCCGGGGCCTCGGCGCAGCCGATCGTCATCGAGCTTCACGGCGACGGCCTCAAGGACACCATCACCCGCATTGTGCAGACCAAGGGCCGCGGCAACGTGCAAGTGGCTTTCGGTCAGCCCTGATTGGAGGATTCGATGCCGGTTCCCGATGCCCGCGTAGAGCTCCAGATCGGAGGCGTCTGGACCGACGTGACACAGCACGTCGTCCAGTCCACCGGTGTGCAGCTCTCCTACGGCCGCTCCGACGAGGGCCGTCCCGTGGACCCGGGGACCGGCGCCCTTACCCTCCTGTCACCGGACGGCCTGTACTCCAACAGGAACCCCAGCTCGCCGTACTACGGCAAGCTCGGGCGCAACACTCCGATCCGGGTCAGCACCGCCGGCGGCACTCATGCTCTGCTGGTCCCCCAAGGGGTGGCCGGACGGGCGACCACGCCCGATCACGCCTCGCTCGACATCACAGGTGACCTCGATGTCCGGGTCGATCTCCACCCCGCCCTGTGGCAGGGAGCAGGCATCGGCTACGAGCTGGCTGGAAAGTACGTCACCGCGGGCAATCAGCGCTCTTGGAGGCTGATGGTCACTGGCGAGGGCGAGCTGCTGTTCAGCTGGTCGCCGACTGGCAGCTCGGACCTGGAGCACCGCTCACAGAGGATCCCTGTCCTGCGCCAGCGGCAAGCCGTCCGCGCCACCCTGGACGTCAACAACGGCCTCGGTGGGTACACCCTCACCTACTACGTGGCCCCGACCCTGGCAGGGCCCTGGACGCAGATCGGCCAGACGGTCACCACCAGCGGAACAACCGGGATCTTCGCTTCCACGGCGCCGCTGGAGGTGGGTGACATCGCGGTGCTGGGCTTCACCAACACCGAACGCCGGATCTATGCCTTCGAGCTGCGTAACGGCATTGGCGGCCCAGTCGTCGCGGCGCCCGACTTCACCGCGCAGCCTCTCGGTACGAGCCCCTTCACCGACAGCGCCGGCCGCGCTTGGACGATTGTGAACGGCGCCACCATCACCGACCGGTCCATCCGCGTCATGCACACGGTGCCTACGTGGCCGGCCACCTGGCACCGGTCCGGTCATGATGTACGCGCGCCGATCGAGACGGCGGGGATCCTGCGAAGGCTCGGACAGGGCAAGAAGATGCTGGCGTCCACGCTGCGGCGCCGTATCCCGTCCTACACGCCCCTCGCGTACTGGCCGTGCGAGGACGGCAGCACCGCCACGCAGGCCTCCTCGCCCGTCGAGGGCGTCGCCCCCCTGCGAGTCACCAAGTGGTCTTTCGGGCAGGACGACACCTTGGCCGGCTCCTCGCCGCTGCCGAGCGTGGATGCCAGCGGCACCATGGCCGGGGCCGTCCCGGTTTCGGCAACGATGCCGTCTGAGTGGTCGGTGCACCTCTTCTACAAGGTCGACAGCGCCCCGGCCACCAATCAGGAGATCTTCTCCTGGAAAACCGACGGCAGCCTGAAAACGTGGCGAATCTTCCTGCGCAGCGGTGTCGCCACAATTCAGGCCCTCGATTTCGAGAACACCGGCCTGATCAACCAGGAAATCGCGGTCGGCGCCGACGTCTTTTCGGGGTGGCAACGGCTCATGATCCGTGTCACCGAGATTTCATTCGGCACCATTCGTTGGGATATCTCTTGGACCAACATTGGCGGCGAGACCGGCAGTTTCAGCGACACGTCCATCAACACGGCTGGTGCGGTCACCCAGATCAACACCAAGTTCGGCGCTTTCTCCGGATTGCGCGTCGGGCATGTCACCGTACTGCCCACCGGATCAGCAACGTTGGCGCCGTTGCCCTTCTACGGCGCCGACACCGGATGGGACGGCGAGGAGGCAGCGGATCGACTGGTCCGCCTCGGCACCGAGGAGGCTCAGACACTCGCGCTCAGCACGTGGCAGGGCGACCCGACCAGGAACTCCGAGTTGCTGGGACCGCAGCGTCCGGGCGCGCTCCTGGACCTGTTGCAGGAGTGCGCGGACTCGGACGGCGGGATCCTTGCCGAGGACCCTCAGCGGATGGCGCTGCTGTACCGGGACCGGACGAGCCTGGAGAACCAGGCCCCGGTGATCATCCCCTACGGAAAGCTGACGACGCCGTTCGAGCCGTCGGAGAGCGACCTGCGTCTCCGTAACGACGTCACGGTGGAGCGGATCGGCGGGAGCTCGTCCCGCGTCGTGCAGGAAACGGGGCCGCTGTCGGTCGCCGAGGTCGGTGTCTACGACGAGAGCGTGCCCCTGTCGCTCGCCCTGGATGCCCAGCCACCTCAGATCGCGGCATGGCGTCTGCACCTCGGCACGTGGGATGAGGCCCGCTACCCGACCGTACGCCTCATGCTGCACAAGCACCCCGAGCTGATCCCCGCGGTCTCCGTGCTGCGGGTCGGCGACCGCGTGCAGATCACCGACACGCCACCGTGGATGCCGCCCGGCCCGGTCGACCTGATCGTGCAACGCATCGCAGAGGACATCAGGACGTTCACATGGGACGTGCTGCTGTCCTGCTCACCGGGTGGCCCCTGGTCCGTCGCAGCCCTCGACAGCCCGGCACAGGGCAGGCTGGATACGGATGGCACCACCCTGGGTGCCGCGGTTACCGCGACGGGCACAAGCCTGCTGTTCTGGTCCGACCCGGGACCGGCCTGGATCACCACCAGCAGCCACCCGACCGAGTTCCCGTTCGACGTCACCGCAGACGGCGAGCGGATGACGGTCACCGGCATCACGCCCGGTGCGTCCGACGCCTTCGGCCGCACGGTCGCCGGCGGCTGGGGCACAGCCGACGTCGGCGGCACCTGGACCACCCTGGGCGGCACCGCCGGCGACTACGCGGTCGGATCCGGCATCGGCACCCACACCATCGCCACCGTGAACGCATCCCGGCGTACAGCGCTCACCTCCCCCAGTGCGGATTTCGACCTGTACGTCGACGTCGCCACGTCAGCCACCGCGACCGGGGGCAGCATCTTCGGCGGCCTCATCGCACGGTCCACCGGCCCCGACGATCTCTACTACGCGAGGACCGAGTTCACCACGTCCGGCACGGTCATCCTCACCATCCGCAAGCGCCTCGCCGCAGTCGAGACCACCGTCGCCACATTCACGACGCCCTACGCCTACACCCCCGGGCAGTTCTTCCGGCTCCGCTTCAACGGGCGCGGGAGCACCCTGCGGGCCCGCGTGTGGCCGGTCGGCGGCGGCGAACCGACGGCATGGCAGGCGTCCGGTACGGACACCTCGCACACGACTGCCGGGGTGATCGGCTGCCGCTCGATCACCGCCACCGGCAACACCAACACGTCCCCGGTCGTCCGGTACGACAGCTTCCTGATGGCCAATCCCCAGACCGCCACGGTCACCCGGGCCGCCAACGGGGTCAGCAAGAGCCACGCGGCCGGCGCCGGTGTGCAGCTCGCCCAGCCCGCCACCGTCGCCCTGTAAGGAGGCACCCCCTTGGTTTACACCCCCTTTCTGGCGGGCGAGATTCTCACCGCCGGGAAACTCAATTCGCGGCTCGTCGAAGAGATCATGGAATGGACGCCGATCACGTCACTCGGTACTTTCTCGGCCGGTTTTTCGGCGGCGACCCTCACCCCCCGCATGCGGAAGATCAGGGTGCTGGGCCAGGAGAGGTGGGAGTACGAAGGCCGAATTTCCGTGACAGCCGGAACGCTTGTCGCGAACTTGAACACGACCGTGTTCACTTTCGATGTCGGCTATCGACCCGCCTTCGAACACGGGTGGCAGCTCACGGGCGGCGCGACCGGATTTTTCGGTGTGCGCTGCACGCTCCAACCGTCCGGCCTGCTCCAGGCAGGCGTACCCACGGGCGCTGGAAATGGCACGAACGGCATCTTGCTTGACGGTCTCTTCATCGATGCCCCTCTCTAACTACCCGCTCACACCGACGCCTCGCGCCATTCCGGCCGGGGCCTTTCTCATGTCTGGAGGTCGCCATGGCGACACCACCGACCGCCGCCGCATTCGTGGAGGCACTCCGCGCCGAAGGCCTCACCGTCGTCGAGGTCGGCCGATGGTGGGATCACAACCGCAACCACAAGGGTCCTTGGGGCCCGGTGCACGGCGTTCTCATCCACCACACCGTGACCGGCCCGAAGGTCAACGCGGTCCCGATCTGCCGTAACGGTTACGAAGGCCTGCCCGGCCCGCTGTGCCACGGCGTGATCCGCCGCAACGGTGAGGTCCACCTCGTCGGCTACGGACGCACCAACCATGCGGGCGGCGGCGACCCGGACACCCTCCAGGCCGTCATCGACGAGTCGTACGACGAGCGGCCGCCGAAGCCCGACAAGGGCAACGTCGACGGCGTCGACGGCAACGCCCACTTCTACGGCTTCGAGTGCGAGAACGCCGGCGACGGCAAGGACCCGTGGCCCGCGGCGCAGCTGGAGGCGATCGAGAAGGCCGCCGCCGCGCTGTGCCGCATGCACCGCTGGGGCCCGAAGTCGGTGATTGGGCACCTGGAGTGGTCGGACGACAAGAACGACCCCCGCGGCTTCACGATGCCGTCGATGCGCGAGCGGATCGCCGACCGGCTCGCGGTGAAGGAGCCCGAACCGACCAAGCCGCCCACGAAGCCGACGCAGCCTGCCCCGGCGAAGCCTGTGGTGGACCTGTCGAAACTCGTGACGGCAGCGAAGTCTGACCCGGTGAAGCGCGGGACACCGATCTCGTACTACGGCGTGAAGGTCGTGGAGCAGGCCCTCGTTCGTGAGGGGCTGCTCGCGCCGTCGCTCGCTGACGGTCACTACGGCACGTCCACGGTCGCGGCGTACGCGGCGTGGCAGCGGCGGTGCGGCTACAAGGGCGCGGACGCCGACGGCATCCCGGGCGCCGCGTCGCTCGGAAAGCTCGCCACCAAGCGCGGTTTCACCGTCATCTCCTGACAACCTCGAGCATTCGTTGAATCTTGAATGAATGCTCGAGGTCCCCTCACCCCATCACACCCCCCACCGGAGGTACCCCGCATGTCCCCCGCCACGAAGCGCACCATCCGCACCGTGCTCCAGACCAGCGTGGCCCTGGCGCTCGCGCTTCCCGCGATCGTCGCCGCGTCCGGCATCCCCGCGGCCCTGCCGTGGGTCGCCGGCGCCCTCGCGGCCGCGGGCGGCCTCGCCCGCGTCATGTCGCTCCCGTCCGTCGAGGCCCTCCTCGACCGCGTCGGCCTCGGCCTGGTCGACGACCCCGAGGGCCGCCGGTGACCAGCCCTCCGCCCAACGATCCGGTCGCGGTCGTTCTCGAACTGGAGCGACTCCGGGGCACCCTGGAGGCTGGTTTCGCGCGGGTGGACGGCTCGCTTGCCCTGCTCGTACAGCGCAGCGACCAGACCGACAAGCAACTTGCTGACCATGAGGCCCGCCTCGACGCCCTGGAGCGCTCCCGTTGGCCGCTCGCCTCTATCGCCGCTCTCACCGCCCTTGCCGGTGTCGTGGTGGCACTCTGGCAGCTCGCCACCCGCTGAACCACAACGCCCCCTCCGCGCACCCACATGGGCGCGGAGGGGGCGGTTTTGTTGCGTTCGGGGCGACTACCGCCGCGCAAGCTGCGGGAGCAGCTCCCGCGCCTGCTTCATCCGGACTTCGTCGTCAAGGGTTTGCGTGTTCCCCTTGTCGTCCGTGGCGGTCTCGTCCGACAGGAAGCGGAACCGGCCTACGTACAGCTCGCTATGCCCGTACATGTTGCCCCCGTTGCTCTTCGGTTCGGCGCGCGCCTCCCATTCGAGGGCCCACGCGGCCGACGGAAGGTCCCAGGATCCCGGCTTGGCCACAGTGCGGGAACTCCACGCGGTACAGAGCACCCATTCGGCGTGGGCCGACCGGTCCGCGTTGATGCCGCTGTGCCGCGCTCCGACGTCGAGCAAGCTCATGTCGGGGACATCCGGGATCGGGATGTAGCCGACGGCCGCTGTGGTGCCGAAATGCCCGGTCGTGGCGTACGCAGCCACACCCCAGACGTCGGGCCACATGTGCAGCAGGGGGAAGACAGTCACTCGTCCGGTGCCGCTGATCTCTCGTGCCATCGCGCCTCTCCTCACAGGGGACGACCCCGCTCCGATCCTGCCAGAGCGGGGCCGCCGACATGCCGGGTCGAGCTCTACTCGTCGCCGCATCCGTGGGTGGGGTTGCTGCCCCCGCCGTCGCCCGACTCGATGTCCTTGTTGCCCTGGTCGGTGTCGCCGCCCTTGACGGTGGCCCAGCGGTTCATGTCGATCATGTGCGTACTCCTTCACTTGGTGGTGGAAGTGGTGCACTTGCGGAACCCCGCCCCCTGGCACTCGACCAAGAGCCATCCCACGGGGGCGGGGGGTGAATCGCTGCCTTGCCGGGCACGGGGATCGACATCGGCAAGGCAGCGGCTTAGGGGGTGCGGAGCCACAGGGCAGCCCCGTACGCGCCCACGGCTACCGCGATCAGGAAGACGGCGGCTCGGGCTGCGTCGCGGTGCTGATGATGCGGATGGCGCCGCGCGGGGTCAGGCTCGCGCGTTCTTCCGGGCTGGCGGTCCAACAGTCCGCGCTCTTCGCGTCCCACGCGTATCCGTTCGGGCGCGCGAGGGTAAGCAGGCCGCCTCGGACGTCGCGCACCTGGCCCGCGAGGGCTCTCGTACCGTCCACTACGAAATCGCCCTGCCTGAACTGGTAGCTCACGCCGTCCGCCGAGCGGCCCAGAGGATCGCCGTCAGGCGGCGTGCGGAGCTCTCGTCGAGGAAACCGAGGTTGTAGACGCTCCGCTCTCCGGCCGAGCTGGTCACCACGTCCCGGTAGAGCCCGTCCGCGGGAAGGCCGGCCCCGGCCATAGCGTCGCGGAGGGCGATGTAGACGGTGGCGGCTTGCTCCTCCGTGGTGAGCACGGTTTCGGCGGCGAGCGGCGCTGCGAGCATCGGCGTGAACATGGCTGGTTGCTCCCTTCCTGCTTCCTGCGTGCCTTCGGGGTCGTTCCACCATGGCATCCCCGGAGGGACGTATCTGCCCCCGAACTGCGGACAGTTGAGACGTCCCGCGCTACGCTCCAAAAGGCCCAAAAGTCCGCACGGAGGGGGTTGACAGTGAACGCGGGGTTACGGTCTGCGATGAGCGAGGCGGGAGTGTCCGCCCGTCAACTGTCTTACCGGGTGGGGGTATCTCAGAAGCAAGTGGAACGATGGCTTGCAGACGAGACGCTGACGCCGCACCGCCGGAATCGGGTGGACGTCGCGCAGGCACTGGGAGTGGATGAGCACATGATCTGGCCGCGCGCCGTACAAGACCGCGTGAAGACGGGTGGAGACCGAGAGATCCTCCGCACCTACCCGTACCGGTCGGCCTGCCCGTCAACGGTGTGGTCCGCCCTCGCCGCCGGCGCTGAGCGCGAGCTGCTGTTCGCCGGTTACACGAACTACTTTCTGTGGACACAGATCCCTGCGTTCGCCAGTTTGGTCCGGCGTAAGGCGGAGTCCGGGTGCCGCGTTCGGTTCCTGCTCGGCGACCCCAACGGCGAGGTGACCCGGCAACGCGAGGGCATCGAAGGTGTCCCCTTGTCGGTGTCCACACGCATCCGAATCACGCTCGATGAGCTGAACCGCCTCGGCCGCCTTGAGGGCCTAGAGGCGCGGTTCAGTGCCGCCGAGGACGCCGTAAATCACGTGTCGCTGTCCGTCTTCCGGTTCGACGAACAGGCACTCGTCACACCCCACCTTGCCCGGCTCGTCGGCCACGACTCGCCGCTCCTCCACCTTCGGCGCCACGCCGACGGCGGCATGTTCGATCGCTTCGCCGAGCACGCCGAAGAGCTCTGGGAGAGGGCAGCCCCGGTTCAGGCGTAACGCACCACGGCCCCGTTCCCTCTCAGATGAGAGTCGGGGCCGTGGTGCGTGCGATCACAGGTCAGCTGTCGCTGACGAGCTCGGCAACAGTGGTGTCCATGGCATGAGCAATGCGCCACAGGGTGTCGAGCCGCGGGGACTGATGCGCGTTCTCGATGACGGAGATGGCCTGCTTCTCAAGGCCGGCGCGTTCTGCCAACTGCTGCTGAGTGAGCCCGGCTCCCTCGCGGGTGACGCGTAGCCGATCACCGACGCGACGCCGGTAGGCGATCAGGTCGTCGGGCAGGTTCGGGCACACCGAATCACAGTGTCCGACGCTCTGACCTGCTGTCGTTACGGTGGACCGTATATCGTGCAGGGACCCTCGGCGCTGAGGTTGGGAGCCGCACGCGCTGAGGGATGCAGAGAGGCCCCGGCGACGTAACCCGCCGGGGCCTCTCCTGTCGCACCTGCTCATCACCCCTTCACGCGAGGGCGGGTGTTTTGGCGTGTCTGTTCCACATGAGGGTGGCGACGCGCTGGTCGCCGACGACCCCGAGTTCGTCGCGCAGGCCGTGGGCCAGCTGGTGCGCGCGCGTTCCGGCCTCCGCGAACGTGCGGCGCTGCGGCTCCGGCTCGCCCGTCCAGGTGGTGATGGTGGACTTTCCGTGGATGGTCATCCCGTGCTGGAGGATGCGGCTCACGGTCAGTTGTACGTCCTGCATGGTGCTGTACACGGGGCGTCCTCCCGGTGGGCGCTACGTGGCAGAAAGGGTGGGGAGATTCTGCGCACGTACCGCGCGGTATGTCACTACCCGAGAGTACGTAAATTGCCAGTGATTACTGGCGGGAGTGGCCGGTCGTCCTTCCGCGGCTACCGTACGGGCGTCAGCTCCGGGTCCTCGCGGAGCTTGCCGAGCGCCCGGGACACCGCGCTCTTGACCGTGCCGACCGACACCCCGAGCACCTCGGCCGTCTGGGCCTCGCTGAGGTCCTCGTAGTACCGCAGGACCACCATCTGCCGCTGCCGCTCCGGCAGCTTCAGGACCGCACGCCACATCGCGTCGTGCAGCACCTGCCGCTCGGCCGGGTCCGGCTCCGGGAGACCGGCCGGCTCGGGCAGCTCCTCGCAGACGAACTCGTCGACCTTGCGCTTGCGCCACTGCGACGTACGGGTGTTCAGCAGCGCGCGGCGGACGTAGCCGTCCAGGGCGCGGTGGTCCTCGATGCGCTCCCAGGCCATGTAGGTCTTGGCGAGCGCGGTCTGGAGGAGGTCCTCCGCGTCCGAGGGGTTGGCGGTGAGGGAGCGCGCGGTGCGCAGGAGCACGGGTCCACGCGCCCGCACGTACGAGGTGAAGGTCGGGTACGACGCGTACTGCGAGGCACCGGCGCAGACGGGGCCAGAGGGTGGCGGAGTCATGTCTCCACGCTAGGAGCGCCCGGCACCCGGCGGATCGGCCCCAGGTCCCGACCCGCCGTCCGCCTCAGGTTGTAGGGGTGGGGATGCCTCCACCTCCTCTGGGTGGAGGCCCGGGGCGGGCCGGCTCAGGGTCGGTGAGGGTCAGCAGGTGCGGCAAGGGCCTCCTCAGGGGCGGCGGGCCTCGACGAAGGACAGGGGGACGGGGACGCGGGCGGTGAACCTGGCGGGCGCGGCGACGCGGGCGACCGGCGCGTCCATCGCGTTGCGGTCGATCGCGAGGGTGCGCCCGCCGTACGTCTCGGTGACGTTCCCCGCGTACTGGTGGATCCGGGCGTGGGGCGTCCAGGCCTCCGGGTGCAGCACCGACTCGGTGAGCAGCGCCGGCTGGCCCCGCCAGCGCGCGAACCACATCACGTCCGGCAGGTCCTTCGTCCCCGCCCTCCGCTGCGTCTCCATGTCCCGCACCCCCGTGTCGGCGCTGCTGTAGAAACCGGGGAGGTAGCCGAGCCGCCGCACCTCCCGGTTCCAGGCGCGGACGAAGGCGAGGGTGGTCGCGGCGCAGCTCGCGTCGCCCCGCCGGTAGGCCTCGATGTCGAGGTACAGCGGGCTGCTCGTGCCGATCCCGAGGGCCTTGGCCGCCCGTACCGCGTCACCTCCTTCCTTGGTGCCCTGGGTCGCGGGAGCGCTGCCGATGGCGAAGCGGCGCTTGGCGAGGGAGTCCACGCACGGGGCCTGGGAGCCGACGAAGAGCGGCAGCAGCCGCCAGCCCATGGCGTGGGCGGAGGCGACCCAGGCGGGCGTCAGCTCCTTCTGTACGGGGCAGCCCCGGCCCCGCCCGCCGAAGTAGATCCCGACGGCCCCGTACGGCGAGCCCCGCCAGGCCTTCATCACCGTGAGGGACGGCGCCTCACAGGTGTCGAACGCCTTCCCCGCGAACCGCACGGGCACGGCGGCCCGGGCGGGGACGGCTGCGGGGCTCCCGGGGGCCACCGCGGCCGAGCTGCCGGGCCCTGCGCCTGCGCCGGACGCACCCCGGACACCGGAGCCCCCGGGGGGCGCCGTGACGGCCCTGGTGGCGACGCCGGGCGTCGCGGTGCCGAACCCCACGGCGGCCTCGGTTCCCGCGGCGGCGGTGTCCGTGGCGAGGGCGTCCGTGGCGAGGGTGTCCGTGGCGAGGGTGTCCGTGGCGGCCGTGTCCGTGGCGGTGGTGTCCGCGGACGTGTCGGGTGTCGTCGTTGCGGGTGGGCGTTCCGTTCTCGCCGTGGCCGCGGGCGGGGTGTTGAGGAGGGTCGTCCCGGCCAGCGCCACCAGCACCGCCGCGATCACGGCCCGCGCCCCGGGAGGTGGCGTGGAGCGTGGGCGGACCGGTACCGACGGCGGGGCCGGGACGTGCGTGGAGGCGGCTTCGGATGAGGGCGGCGTACGAGTGCTCATGGCGCGAGTGAAGATCCGCCCGCCCCGCCCGGCCACCGCTCAGGCCGTCGCCTCAGCCGTCCGTGCCCAGGATCAACCCGGACGTGGGAACCCCCGTGCCCGCCGTGACCAGGGTCCGGGCCGCACCGGGTATCTGGTTCACCGAGGTGCCGCGGATCTGCCGCACCGCCTCCGCTATGCCGTTCATCCCGTGGAGGTACGCCTCGCCGAGCTGCCCCCCGTGGGTGTTCAGTGGGAGCGCGTCGGCCGCGACGAAGTCGGCCGCCTCCCCCGACCCGCAGAAGCCGAACTCCTCCAGCTGCATCAGCACGAACGGGGTGAAGTGGTCGTAGAGGATGCCCACGTCGATGTCGGAGGGCGCGAGCCCGGACGTCCGCCAGAGCTGACGGGCCACCACGCCCATCTCCGGGAGCCCGGCCAGCTCGTCCCGGTAGAAGCTGGTCATGGCCTCCTGCTTCCGGCCGGCGCCCTGGGCCGCGGCGAGGATCACGGCGGGCGGACGCGGCAGGTCGCGGGCGCGCTCGACGGAGGTGACGACGATCGCCTGGCCGCCGTCGGTCTCCTGGCAGCAGTCGAGGAGCCGGAGCGGCTCGACGATCCAGCGGGAGGCGGCGTGCTCGGCGAGGGTGATCGGCTTCCCGTGGAAGTACGCGGCGGGGTTGGTCGCCGCGTACCGCCGGTCCGTCACCGCCACGTGCCCGAAGGCGTCCGGGGTCAGCCCGTAGGTGTGCAGGTACCGCTGGGCGGCCATGGCGACCCAGGAAGCCGGGGTGAGCAGCCCGAAGGGCAGCTGCCAGCCGAGCGCGGCGCCCTCGGCGGAGGGCTCGCGCTGCTGGACCCCCGAGCCGAAGCGGCGCCCCGAGCGCTCGTTGAACGCCCGGTAGCAGACGACCACCTCGGCGACCCCCGCCGCGACGGCGAGCGCGGCCTGCTGGACGGTGGCGCAGGCGGCACCGCCTCCGTAGTGCACGCGGGAGAAGAAGGACAGCTCACCGATGCCGGACGCCTGGGCGACGGTGATCTCGGGGTTGGTGTCCATGGTGAAGGTGACCAGGCCGTCGACGTCGGCGGGGGTGAGCCCGGCGTCGTCGAGGGCCGCGCGCACGGCCTCGACGGCGAGGGAGAGTTCACTGCGGCCCGAGTCCTTGGAGAACTCGGTCGCCCCGATGCCGACCACGGCGGCCCGCCCGCCGAGCGTGTCCCTGCCGCGGACGCTCATCGCGTCACCTCCACGGTGACCGTCCCGGTGACGTGGTGTCCGAGCCCGTTGGCGCCGACGACCCGGACGCTCGCCGTGTCCCCGTCCACCTCGGTGACCGTTCCGGTCAGGACCATGGTGTCCCCGGGGTAGTTGGGGGCGCCGAGCCGGATGGCGACCCCGCGGAGGACGGCCCCGGGGCCGAAGTGGTCGGTGATGTACCGGCCGACGAGACCGTTGGTCGTGAGGATGTTCATGAAGATGTCCGGAGAGCCCTTCTCCCGGGCCAGCTCGGTGTCGTGGTGCACGTCCTGGTAGTCGCGGGAGGCGAGGGCCCCGGCGACGATCAGGGTGCGGGTGATCGGGATCCGCAGCGGCGGCAGTTCGTCACCGGGCTTCATCACAGGTCCCCCTCCGCGAGCAGGTCGCCGAGTTCGGCGAGGAGTTCGGTGCCGCAGCCCAGGTAGGCGTCGAGCTGCCGGCCCCACAGGAAGTGCCGGTGGACGGGGTGGTCGAGGTCCGCGCCCATCCCGCCGTGCAGATGCTGTCCGGCGTGCACGACCCGCTTGCCGGCCTCGGAGGCCCACCACGCCGCGGTGAGCGCCGCCCCGGTGGCGTCGAGCCCCTCGTCGAAGCGCCAGGCGGCCTCGTAGGCGGTGACCCGGATGGCCTCGGTGTCCATATGGGCGTCGGCGGCCCGCAGTTGCACCGCCTGGTGGGTCGAGAGCGGCCGCCCGAACTGCTCCCGTACGGAGGTGTACTCCACGGCCCTGGCGAGGGACCCGGCGCACACTCCGGCCTGGAGCCCGGCGAGAGCGGTCCGCGCGGCGGCGAGCACGTCGTCGTGGGCCCCGGTGCCGCCGAGACGCTCCCCCGGCGTCCCGTCGAGGACGAGCCGGGCGGCGGCCCAGGGCGCGGTGAGCTCGACGGCCTCGACGGCGGCCGCGTCCTCGGCGCGGACCAGCCACAGGACACGGTCTTCGTCCGGTACGAGGACGTGAGTGGCGTCCCTGAGCCACGGCACCCAGCCGACGACCCCACTGAGCCGACCCCCGGCCCCAGGGGCCACCCCGCTGAGCCGACCCCCAGCCCCAGGAGCCACACCGCTCAGCCGACCCCCTGCCCCAGGGGCCACAGTCCCGCCGAGCCCCCCTGCACCCGACGTGACCGTGCCCGGTGCCGGGAACGCCCCCGTCATCACCGTCGTCCCGTCGCGGAGGCCCGGCAGGAGCCTGGCGCGCTGCTCCTCCGTACCGTGCCGGGCGACGGCGAGGATCCCGTACACACAGCTCGCGGCGAACGGCACCTGCGCCGTCCTGCGGCCCTGCTCCTCCAGGAGCAGGACCAGGCCGAGCAGGCCGGTCTCCTCGACGGCGCCCGGCAGTCCGGCCGCGCAGAGCGCCTTCCAGAGCTCGGCGTCCGTGCCGGTGCCGGCGGCCCGGAGCCGCTCGTGGGTCGCGAGGTCGGTGAAGATCCGCCCGGCGAGCTCCCGGGCGGCCTCCTGCTCCTCGGTGGGGGTGAAGTCCATGTCAGTCCTCCCCTCCCGCGCGGAAGACGGGAAGCTCCAGCTCCTCGTCGACCCGCTGGAACTCGAGCCGCACCGGCATCCCGATCCGCACCTTGTCGTACGGCACGCCCACCACGTTGCTGATCATCCGCACGCCCTCGGCGAGTTCGATCAGCCCGACCGCGTAAGGCGGATCGAACGCCGGGAAGGACGGGTGGTGCATCACCACGTACGAGAAGACCGTCCCGGAGCCGCTCGCCTCGACCGTGTCCCACTCCCGCGAGCCGCAGTCGGCGCACCCCGGCAGCCAGGGGAAGCGCAGGCTCGCGCAGTCGCCGCAGCGCTGGATCAGCAGCCGGTGCGCGGCCACGCCCTCCCAGAAGCCGGCGTTGTCCCGGTTGACGACGGGCCTGGGCCGCCGGGCCGGGGGCTTCCGCGGCTCCCGGGACGGCCGGGCGGCGGGCGCGTACTTGAGGATGCGGAAGCGGTGGGTGCCCGCGAGTTCGCCGTCCGCGCGGACGTCGGTCCGCGTCGTCACGAAGTGCCCGGTGCCGAGCTTGGTGGTCTTGCGCTCCGACACGGACTCGATGACGGTGTCGAAGCCGATCTCCGCGCCCGGGCGGAGCGGCCGCAGGTACTCCTGCTCGCAGTCGGTCGCGACGACCGAGGTGTATCCGGCGCCGTCGAGGAGGGCGAACAGCTCCTCGTACGCCTCCGACCGGTCCGTGTGCCCGGAGAGGCCGCCCATCGTCCACGCCTGGAGCATGGTCGGCGGCGCGACGGCCTCCGGCCCCGCGTAGGCCGGGTGGGTGTCTCCCATCGCCTCGCACCAGTGCCTGATCATGGGCAGGTTGACCGGGTCCTTCCCGGTGCCCCCGACAGCGGCGGGCCGGCCCTCGTACCTGACGAGGAGCTCGTACAGCGCGTCCTCCGCCGTCCGCTCCGTACCGCTCATCGCCTGCCCCTCCCCTTCATGCCGAGCCGCATCCTCGCGACGATCTCGCGCTGCACCTCGCTCACCCCTCCCCCGAAGGTGTTGATCTGCGCGGCCCGGTTCATGCGCTCCAGCTCACCGCCGTGGAACTCCCCCGGCGATCCCGCTCGCACCGTCCCCGGCCCACCCGCGATCTCCTGACATATTCGATACACCTCCACCGCCGATTCGGTTCCCGCGAACTTCACGCCGCTCGCGTCACCCGGGGCCAGCCGGCCGGCCCCCACATCCCCCACCAAACGCCAGTTCAGAAGGCGTGTCGCGGCCAGCCGGGCATGCGCTTCTGCGGCCCGGATCCGAATCCACGGCTCGTCAATGCGACGCCTGCCCGTCACCGGATCGGGGGTACGCGCCCGGTCGAGGACGGCCGCGAAGAAGTCCTCGGCCTGCATGCCGATCGCGGCCAGCGCGACCCGTTCGTGGTTGAGCTGGCTGGTGATGAGGCCCCAGCCGCCGTGCTCCGGCCCGACGAGGTTGCCGGCGGGTACCCGTATCCCGTCGTAGTAGGTGGCCGTCGTCGTCAGCCCGCCCACCGTCTCGATCGGGGTCCAGGAGAAGCCGGGGGAGTCGGTGGGGACGAGGACGATGGAGATGCCGCGGTGCGGGGGCGCGTCGGGGTCGGTGCGGCAGGCGAGCCAGATCCAGTCGGCGTTCTGGGCGTTGGAGGTGAAGATCTTCTGCCCGTTGATGCGCCAGGAGTCCCCGTCGCGCACGGCCCGGGTGCGCAGGGAGGCGAGGTCGGTCCCGGCCTCGGGCTCGCTGTAGCCGATGGCGAAGACGGCCTCGCTTCGCAGGATCCGGGGCAGGAAGAAGGCCTTCTGTTCCTCGGTCCCGTACGCCATGAGCGTGGGTCCGACGGTGTTGAGGGTGACCATCGAGACGGGTGCGCCGGCGCGGTACGCCTCGTCGAAGAAGACGAACTGCTCGTCGGGGCCGCGGCCCTGCCCTCCGTACTCCTCGGGCCAGCCGAGACCGAGCAGGCCGTCGGCACCGATCCGGCGCAGCAGCCGGCGCTGGGCGGCCGTGTCGGTGGCGGGTGGTGGGCCGTCGGGCATCAGGTCCCTGAAGTACACGCGGAGTTCGGCGCGCAGCCGCAGCTGCCGCTCGGTCGGGGCGAGGTGCACGGCGACGGCCTCCCGGTGGGACGACTGAGGTTTCTGACTGTCCGTCAGATTCCATACGCCTGTCAAGGTCGAAGACGCCGCCGAGCCGCGCCGCCCGCGCACAACCCCAGGGCCGCGCCGCCCGCGCTCGCCCCCTGAAACGCGCCCCCCGCACACAAAAAGGCGACGGCCCGCCCGCCGGTACCGAAGTACCGGCGCACAGGCCGTCGTTCACACCACGGTCACGCCCCCCGTCGGGCCGGAGTCGTGCTGGAGGTCACCACCACGGGTGGAAGTTCACCGTGTTGTTGGCCTGGTCGATGTGCGTGAAGGCGGAGCCGTTCACGCTCGCGGTGTTGTTCTGGTTGGAGGCACCGGAACCGGTCGCGACCTGCTGCGTCGTGGTCGAGTTGCCGAGGTTGGCCCCGCCCACGCCGCTGCCGATGATCGTGGCGACGCTCGTGTTGGATCCGTCGTCCGCGAAACCTCCGTTGTCGGCCTGGGCCACCCCGGTGAAGAGCGCGGCGGCGAGGGGCAGGGCGGCGGCGGCGGCGAAGATGCGGGCGGTACGGATGCTTGCCATGTCTGTTCCTCCGGGAACTGAAAGCTGCTGCTTCTGCACGGAACTGCTCTACGGAACTTCTCTGAAGTACGGCCATGTCCAAGGCAGTTGGCCGACCGCCTCGGTCGTTGTGCTCGACGTCGCGAATCCAGAGTTGCCCACCGAATCCCCGGCGAACCACCCCGGAGCGGACGATTCCCCCGCAAGCGTGAGGACAAGCCGATAAACCCCGGCAGTACGAAGAACGTCCCAGCTCACGCGGGTGGAGGGGGTCGCACGGGATGCGGGGGTGGCGGAGCCGGTGTGCCGCAAGAGAGGAAGCGTTCCGGCAGATTTCCCGCCAATCTTTCTCTCGGAAGGACGCCACGGCGCGTCCCCGCCCCACGGAAATCGAAGAGGAAATCCAAAAGGGCAGAGACGTTCGACCGTTACGAGGCCTCGCCCAGGGCCGCTTCGAACACCCCGTACGCCGCCGCGTCGAAAAGCACGAAGCGGACCTCCTCGACCTCCGTACGGGCCGCCCGCACCGTCTCCACGGCGATCCGGGCGCCGTCCGCCATCGGCCAGCCGTAGATCCCGGTGGAGATGGCCGGGAACGCGACCGTACGGTCCCCCAACTCGTCGGCGACCCGCAGCGATTCGCGGTAGCAGGAGGCCAGCAGCTCCGAGCGGTCCTCGTCCCGCGACCAGACCGGCCCGACCGTGTGGATCACGTGCCGGGCCGGCAGCCGCCCCGCAGTGGTCGCCACGGCCTGCCCGGTCGGCAGGCCCTTGCCGTAGTGCGAACGGCGCAGGTCCTGGCAGGCGGCGAGGATCTCCGGGCCGCCCTTGCGGTGGATGGCCCCGTCGACCCCGCCACCCCCGAGCAGGGAGGAGTTCGCGGCGTTGACCACCGCGTCCGCCGCCTCGGCGGTGATGTCTCCCTGAACCAGCACGATGCGCACCACGAGAAGCGCCTTTCCTGAAGCCGTCCGTCTCCGACCCCGGATTCAACCGGAAAACCGAAAGGGTGCCCCGGGAGAACCCGGGACACCCCTCCTGACGTGCGCGGTCACTGCTGCGGCGGCGGCGGCGCGTCCTGCCCCGGGCCTCCGAGCTGTTCCTTGAGCTTCTCCTGGGCCGTGTCGACGTGCTTCGCGTACTTGCCCTGCGTCTTCTCGTCGACCATGTCGCCGGCCTTGTCGATGCCCTGGGAGGCCTGATCCTCGTGGCCCTTGAGCATTCCCTTGAGCTTGTCCAGCACAGACATCCTGGCCTCCTAGCCGCTGTTCCAGCCCCTCCAGCATCGCGGCGCACCACCGGAACCGCATCCGCAGAAGCCCCCGGACACGCGAAAAGGGGCGCTCCTCAGCCACGTGACCGTGGGAATGACGGTGTTCGACAGTCGGGCGGAAACGGGAGAGCCCCCGACCGATCGTGCTGGTCGGAGGCTCTTGCTCCTGCGGTGGGTGTGGGATTTGAACCCACGGTGACTCGCGCCACGACGGTTTTCAAGACCGTTCCCTTAGGCCGCTCGGGCAACCCACCCTCGCCCCGCCTCACCTGGCGCGGAGCGGCTACAGCCTACCGGCTGACCACCCCGGTCGCGGAAGCCCCGACCACAGGCAGGAAGCGGGAGTCGGGGCCGCCGTCTGAAACGGCTGAGGGGGTACGGCGTCGCCGTACCCCCTCAGCCCCGGGCGGCCGGTGTCAGCTGTCGCCGGTGCGTTCGCCGAGGACGACCGTGGCCGTCGCGGTCTTGCCGTCGCGCTCGTAGGTGATCTTCACCGAGTCGCCCGGCTTGTGCGTCCAGATCTCGCTGATCAGGGTCGGGCCGCTGTCGATCGGGTGGTCGCCGAAGCCCGTGATCACGTCGCCGGCCTTCAGCCCCGCCTTCGCCGCCGGGCCGTCGGGCGTGACCGAGGCCGTGCCGCCCGAGCCCTGGGTGGCGATGGTCGCGCCCTGGCCCTTCTCGTTCATGTTCACGGTCGCGCCGATCACCGGGTACACCGGCTTGCCCGTCCTGATCAGCTGCTGGGCCACGTTCTTCGCCTGGTTGACCGGGATCGCGAAGCCGAGGCCGATCGAGCCGGCCTGGGACTGGCCGAAGCCGCCGCTGGTCGACTGGATCGCCGAGTTGATGCCGATCACCGCGCCGCTCGCGTCGAGCAGCGGTCCGCCGGAGTTGCCCGGGTTGATCGAGGCGTCCGTCTGCAGCGCGCTCATGTACGAGTTGCTGCCGCCGGAGCCGTCGCCCGAGGCGACCGGGCGGTTCTTGGCGCTGACGATGCCCGTCGTCACGGTGTTGGAGAGGCCGAAGGGCGCGCCGATCGCGATCGTCGAGTCGCCGACCGCCACCTTGTCGGAGTCCCCGAGCGGCAGCGGCGTCAGGCCCTTCGGGGCGTCCTTCAGCTTCAGGACCGCCACGTCGTAGCCCTGTGCCCGGCCGACGACCTCCGCGTCGTACGTCTTGCCGTCCGAGAAGGTCACGGACAGCGTGCCGCCGTCCGCCGCCGACGCCACCACGTGGTTGTTGGTGACGATGTGGCCTTCCTGGTCGTAGACGAAGCCGGTGCCCGTGCCGCCCTCGCCCTCCTGGGCGCCGGACTTGGCCTGGATGGTGACGACGCTCGGCAGCGCCTTCGCCGCGACCGCCGCGACCGTCCCCGGGTCGCGCTTGAAGGAGGCCGGGGCCTGGCCGGAGGAGACCGTGGTCGAGCTGAAGCCGTTGTCGCCGCGCTCGGCCGCCCAGTACCCGATGCCGCCGCCGATGCCGCCCGCGACGAGCGAGGCGACGAGCACGGCCGCCACGAGGCCGCCGGTCCGTCTGCGCGGCGCTTCGGGTACGGGGGGATGCGGGGCGCCCCAGGCCGGGACGGCCGGCGGGGGCGGCGGCCAGCCACCGGCGGGGGCGTGGGCCGCGGCGGCGGCCGGCTCCGGGGCGGGGGGCGCGGCCGGAATCGGGGCCTGGACCGTCGTCGGCTCGTCCGCGTGCGAGACCGGCTGGGGCGCGGGGGCCGGCTGGGGCGCCGGGGCCGACTGGGGCGCCGAGGCCGGCTGAGGGGCCGAGGCCGGCTGGGACTCCGGGGTCGGCTGAAGCGTCGCGGTCGGCTCGGGCTCCGGGGTCGGCTGGGGTGCGGCCTTCGGGGGTACGGGAGGCGTCGGAGGGGCGGACGGGGCAGCCTGCTCCGCCGGGTCCGGCGTGCCCTCGTTCTCGGTGCTCACAGCTCGCTCTCCTCGTCGACGGCGCGGTTACCTAGGTGGCTCCAGGGTGCTGCACCAGCTTTTCCCACAGGACGTCAGGCCGCTGTAAGGCGGAGCTGTGCGTTCACCCCCCATCCTTTATATACGGACAGAACGGACAGCTTCGGGGTGCTTGCGCCACCCCGCCAATGGCACCATGACGCGGTGACTCACGCACGGCAGCACCCGAACCGCGTCCCCCTCCAGGTCGTCGCCCACCGCGGAGCATCCGAGGACGCACCGGAACACACCCTGGCCGCCTATGTGAAGGCCATCGAGGACGGCGCCGACGCCCTGGAGTGCGACGTCCGGCTCACCGCCGACGGCCATCTCGTCTGCGTCCACGACCGGCGCGTCGACCGCACCTCGAACGGCCGCGGCGCCGTGTCCGCGCTCGAACTCGCCGATCTCGCCGCCCTCGACTTCGGGACCTGGAAGGGCCGGGACGACTCCGGCGAGATCCCCGACTGGGGCGAGCCCGGATCCACCTCCGTCCTCACCCTGGAGCGGCTCCTGGAGCTGGTCTCCGACGCCGGGCGCCGGGTCGAGCTGGCCATCGAGACCAAGCACCCCACCCGCTGGGCGGGCCAGGTCGAGGAGCGGCTGCTGCAGCTCCTCAAGCGCTTCGGCCTGGACGCGCCCGCGTCCCCCGCGGATTCGCCCGTACGCGTCATGAGCTTCTCGGCCCGATCCCTGCACCGGATCGCCGCCGCCGCGCCGACGCTGCCGACGGTCTCGCTCGCCCAGTTCGTCTCGCCCCGGCTGCGCGACGGGCGGCTCCCCGCGGGCGCGCGCATCGCGGGTCCGTCGATCCGGATCGTCCGGCACCATCCCGCGGTGATCCTGCGGCTCCAGAAGGCCGGGCACCAGGTCCACGTCTGGACGGTGGACGAGGCCGAGGACGTCGAGCTCTGCGAGCGCCTGGGCGTGGACGCGATCATCACCAACCGTCCGAAGCAGGTACTCGCCCAGCTGGGCCGCGACTGAGCTCCCGGTCGGGTCCGAGACGCCTCCCGCGTCCCACTTTTCCCGCCCGTCACAGGGGATAACAGGTCTTACAGGGTGTGCACCGGCGCGTTCCGTGCGTACGCGATCGTCACGAGTGCCTCATCACACGTGGATTGGCCGGTTTCCGGTCCAGGCCATTGGGGCATCCACACGGTGGCGTGGGGCAAAGGAGGTCTCGGGGGTGGCGTTGGTGGTGGCACAGGAGGTGCCCACGTCGTCGAGCATGGCCGTACCCCATGGCCCTGCGGGCGTGGGTGAGGCGCGACACCGGATGCGGGACGAGCTGTACCGCAGCGGGGTGGCCGAATCGGTCGTCGACGACGCGGTACTGATCCTTTCGGAGCTGCTCAGCAATGCCTGCCGGTACGGCAGGCCGCTGGGCCACGCGGAGCGGGGCGAAGGCGATGTACGGGCGGCCTGGCGGGTCGACCCGGCGGGCGGCCTGCGGGTCGAGGTGACGGACGGCGGCGGCCCGACACGGCCCGTCCCGTCGACGCCCTCGGTCACCGCACGGGGCGGCCGCGGGCTGAACATCATCGGGGCGCTCGCCCAGGACTGGGGCGTACGGGACAGCGCGACCGGCGAGGTCACCGTCTGGGTGGTGGTCACCGAGGGACACCGCCGCGAGGACTTCGCGGCACGCGTCGGCGGCGGCCCGGGCCTCGATTTCCTGGACGCGTACGACGATCTGGACTGACGCCGGGGACGAACGGGCGCCGGGGTACGACGCACCCGGGCGCCCGGTGACGCCCACCGACACCCAGGCCGGGGCCCGACCCCGGCCCTGGGGGCGGGCCGCACTGGGGCACCCGTACAACGGCCCCGCCCATGGGGCACCCGTACGCCCTCCCGCGCCAGAGCCCCTGGACATTCCTGCGCCCCCCGCGGGGCCCCGGCGCCGCCCCGCCTGAGCGGTGGTGGCGGTCCGTGCGGCTAGGCTCGCGCCCGATACAGCAGCCGCGATCGGGAGAAAGCCACACCATGGCCAAGAAGCGCCCCCAGACGAAGGCCGGCAAGGCCGGCCAGGCACAGGTCACGAGCGGGGAGATCCCGGTCGTCGGCGCGCGCGAGCCGTGCCCGTGCGGTTCGGGCCGCCGCTACAAGGCGTGTCACGGCCGGGACGCCGCGCACGCCGTGACCGAGCTCGTCCAGCGCCCCTTCGAGGGTCTGCCCGGCGAGTGCGACTGGGTCGCGCTGCGCGAGCTGGTGCCGGCCGCGACCGTGCCGCTCACCCTGAAGGGCGGGCTCCCCGAGGGCGTGCCCTCCGTGACGCTCGCGACCGTGCTGCCGATGGCGTGGCCGGCGCTCCGTCGCGACGACGGCTCCGTCCTGCTCGCCCTGCAGAACGACTCCACCTCCGGCGACCTGGCCCGCGACCTCGCGGACACCCTCCAGCGCGCCCTGGAGGCGGAGCCGGGCACCCCGGTCCCCGCGCGCCGCGTGCCGGCCGAGGGCCCGCGCCTCCAGGAGCTCCTCGACGCGGACGCCCCGTTCGCCCCGGAGGTCCACTCGGGCTTCGAGTTCTGGATCCCGCAGTCCGCGGAGGGCGCGGACCCGGAGGTCGCCGCCTCCCTGGAGCGGGCCAACGCGGCCGCGATCCCGACGGTGAAGCTGACGGGCGTCGACTCGGCGTACTGGTGCGAGACCCCGGACAAGAACCACCTGCGCTGGGTCATGCCGCACCCGGAGGAGAAGCTCCTCGACGCGCTCGCCCGTCTCCAGGCCGGCGAGGGCACCTCGCTCGGTGCGGACACCCGGCTGGTCGGCTCCTTCCGGGCCCACGGCCTGATGGTGCCGGTGTGGGACCTGCCGACGTCGATGACGGCCGAGGACTGCGAGAAGCCGGCGGCCGAGTTCGCCGAGCGGCTGGCCGCGGCGCTCGCCTCGGACGCCCCGCTGACGGCGGAGGAGCGCCGGGCGCGCGGCGGTCTCACCAACCGCCAGGTGACTCTCAGCTGATACCCCAGGTGGTATCGGTGACTGACAGACCGACCAGTCGGTGACTTCCGCCACAAGGCGGGTCTTCGGTCGGACAAATCCCTGTCCGAATAACCGAGATCGAATTTGCGAACAGCAGATCTCTTGTTACCGTTCTTGAAGCCCGGTCGCTGGTGCATCCCCCGTCGCCAGCGACCGGGCCTTTCCATGTCCGCTCCCGGTAGCGCCGGGACATGCGACGTTCAACTTCCTTCGCCTTCCGCCGTGTTGCTTCCCGCGCGGAGCAGCAGCGGAGTACTGCCGCCCTCGCCGGATCCGGCGAATTCCGCAACCGCCGTATAGGCCGTGGCCGCGCCCCGAGCGCGCTCCCTCGGCGTTTCACAGGTTCCCGGTTCGTCCTGCGCCGGGACCGGACAGTCCACTTGTACGGTCCGTCCGCCGGGGGCCATGAGGGTCAGAAACGCGTCGAGCTGTCGGCCGGTGGCGTTCCGGTAGTACGCACGCGCCCAGACGTCGGGACCTTCGCTCAGGACACAGGTCTGCGCCTCGGCGCCCTCGGGAGAGGCGAGTTCCGGCCCACAATGCGTGACGCGCTCGGGGGCCGCGGGAGCCGTCGGGGTCGCGGGCGTGGTTGCGGGGGTGGTGGACGCGGGTGTACGGGGTCCCAGGCCGAGCCCGCTCAGCAGGTCCCCAGGCTTCGCGTCGCCCTCGGCGCTCGCGCCGGCCGGCCGTACGGGATCGCCCGTGGGCCGCGCCGTGGCGACGAGGGGCAGCAGGACGGCGACCGTGACGGCGGTCCCGAGTCCGACCACGCGGAGGTTCACCGGGCTCATGGGACCCACCACCTGCTCCTGAGATCTTGGACGGTGGGGTGAACATAGCGGTGGGATCCGGGCGCCCGGTCGGCCGCGCGCCCGTTTCCCGTGCAAGTCGGACCAGGACACACCCGTTCGGGTGAACGGCGCGCGCCCGAGAAGACCCGGCCCGAGGGCTCAGTAAGCCAGCCGGCTTCCGCCTCCCGGCGTGCTCGTGCTCGCCTCGACCAGGGCGTCGACCACCGCCTCGACGTCGGGCAGCCACGGCCGGGCGGAGCCGGCATTGGGGTCTCTCCTGCTCGAACGAAGCTGAGAGCTTGGGGAAGGGGCCCGCTCCCAGCGGACCTGCCCGGTCCCCGCGACCGACGGCGGAAGGAGCAGGTAGCCGCCCTCGCCGTGGAACCGCAGCGAGCTGGGCACGCTGTCCTTCGCGTACAGCAGCTCGCCGAGCCGTTCGAGGCCGTACGGGGCCACGAGGATCGACCACCGGGTCGGGGTCGCCACCACCGGGCCGAGCCGCATGCCGGTCGCGTCGAGCGCGGCGAGGGCCCGCGCCCCCGCCACCGCGGGGAGGCTGACCGCGCAGGGCGCGCGGCCGCCCGTGGCGAGGACCACCGGGGCGTCCGGGCGCCGGGTCCACCACCAGCGGACCATGCGCTCGTCGGTGGTGGCCGCGAGCAGTCCGGGCTCGTAGGGGTGCGCGCCGGGCACCACGCAGTCGGGGTCGGGACAGGCGCAGGCCGCGCCCGTGACCGCCCCCGCGCCGGTACGGGTCACCGCCTTCAGGCCCGCGCCGGCCGCCGTACGGGTCACCGCCTTCAGGCCGCCCGCCGCCGTACGGGTCGTCGTTCTCAGGCTCGCGCCCGGCAGGACGGGCCAGTTCCACTCGACCGCGAAGGTGACCGCCGCGTCGAGCCGTGCGGTCCTCTCCTTGCGCCGGAACCGGAGCCTGCGTCGCCTTCCGAGGATCTCGCGCATGAGCGCTCGTTCCTTTCCGTTGAACGCCGAATCCACATCACACCATGTGCAGATCTCTTCACCGTGCGTATCAGCGCGTGCCGGGTCGGCGGGGTGCCGGACCGCTGAGGGGCGGTGCGGACCGGGCCGGTGCCGGGTGGATCCCGGGGGAACCGGGTGGAGCCAGGTCAGAGCCGGAGCGGGTCAGAACACGTTCCCCGCCACTCGGTGGCGGGTTGCGGCCTGCGGCGGGAAAGACGCCGGGGTTCCGCGTCACGTTCCGGGGCGGTGTCAACTGCCCCTGCCTGTCACCGATTACGTACCCAGCACGCTTGGAATGACGCGCTTTCAAACGACGCCAGTCGACCGCAAAAGGTGCACACCGGGGGCAATTTTCAGCCAACTTCCCGCGTACTTCAACCCTTGCGCACAAGCTCACGGACACCACAAGTCCCGTGGGGACAATGCTGGACATCGTTCCGCTTGTGCGTGTACATGTGGATGCATCGAGCGGCTCAGGATGACATGGGGGTTTGCGATGCTATGGCGTCAAACGCACCGGTCGGAAAGCCGACTGACATGAGCGCCCCACACTTGCCGAAAGTGGCTGGAATCGACTCCACGGTGCCGGGGCCCCCGCACACTACGGCGCCCCTCCCCGGGGTCCCCGCGGCCGCGGGTCCCGCCGACGCGGCCCTCCCACCCGGAGCCCTGATCCAGGACCGGCTCGCCTCCTGGGTCTCCGACCTCACCACCCTCCACGAACTCACCGAACGCCTCATCAGGACCGGCTCGCTCGACGAGGCCCTCCGCGAGGTGCTCGGCGCCGGCGCCGCCCTCGTCGGCGCCCGCCGCGGGATGGCCGTCCTCGAACCGGCCGACGGCCACGGCCCCGCCCACACCATCGGCCTCGGCCTCGCCCACTCCGACCTCGGCACCATCGAGACCGTCCCGCGCGGCGCCACCAGCTACGGCCGCCTCCTCGACGGCCTGCCCGATCCCGGGCACCCGGAGCGCGTCCCCGATCCGATCGCCATCCGCGACGTCCGTACGGAGGAGGGCCTCGACCCGCGCCACCGCGAGGTCGCCGCCCGCCTCGGCTACGCCGCCAGCTACGCCCTCCCGCTCGCCACCGAGGAGTCCGGCCGGCTCGGCGCGGTCGTCTGGCTCTACGACGAGCCCGCCGAACCCACCGACCGGCAGCGCCACCTCATCGGGCTCTACGGCCGCTTCGCCACCGAGCACCTCGCCCGGCTCCTCCAGGTCGAGCGCGCCCGCGTCCAGGTCACCACCGTCGCCGAGGAACTGCTCCCCAGCCGCCTCCCCCGCGTCCCCGGCGTCCAGCTCGCCGCCCGCCACCGCACCGGCCCGACGGGCGGCGGCGACTGGTACGACGCGCTGCCGCTGCCCGACGGCGCCCTCGGCCTGTCCGTCGGCTCCGTCTCCGGCACCGGCCCCAGCGCGCTCGCCGCCATGGGCCGGCTGCGCGCCTCCCTGCGGGCGTACGCGGTGATGGAGGGCGAGGACCCCGTGGCCGTCCTCTCCGACCTGGAGCTCCTGCTCCGGCTCAC
Organism: Streptomyces sp. NPDC055815; assembly: GCF_053616475.1. Classification (NCBI taxonomy): domain Bacteria; kingdom Bacillati; phylum Actinomycetota; class Actinomycetes; order Kitasatosporales; family Streptomycetaceae; genus Streptomyces; species Streptomyces sp. NPDC055815. Next base: position 131,931 of record NZ_JBSHDU010000007.1, read on the forward strand.
CGAACCGGCCCGCTCGGCGACCGCCCTCTTCGCGTACGCGGAGCCCGCGCAGCGCCGGATCGTCCTCGCCGGCGCCGGGCACGCCCCGCCGCTGGTCCTCGGCGACCGCCGCACCGAGTTCGTCGAGACCTCGCTCTCGGCCCCGCTCGGGATGCTCTCCTGCTGGGAGGCGCCGAGCGTGGAGCTGTTCCCGGCGCCCGGAGAAACGGTGCTTCTCTACACGGACGGGCTGCTGCGCCGTACCGGCGACGCCATGGACCGGGCCTTCGCACGGCTCCACGCGGCCGCCGCGAGCGTGCCGAAGGCGGACCGGGGCGACCCGGGCGCGGTCGCGGACCACGTCCTGCGGACCCTGCTCCCCGAGGGCCTGGACCCGGCCGTCGACGGGGAGGACGTGGTCCTGCTGGCGGCGCGCTTCGAGTGAGCCCGCTTCACGTGCGCCCGCTGCGAGCGAGCGCGCTTCGACGAGCGCGCTTCGAGCGAGCCCGCTTCGAGCGAGCCCGCTTCGAATGAGCCCGTTTCGAGTGACCGGAATGTGACGCTCCGGTAATGGGTCTTCCGGCCCTGGGCCCCCTTCCGTACGACCGTACGATGGTGGGGGTTCAGTGTCGTACCAAGAGGAGGCAGACCCGTGGCCGAGGAGCTCACCCCGGAGACCCCGGAAGAGACCGAGACCGAAGAGCAGGCGATCAAGCAGCGGAAGAACGGCCTCTACCCGGGCGTGTCCGACGAGCTCGCCGAGAACATGAAGTCCGGCTGGGCCGACACCGAGCTGCACGACCTCGCGCCGATCGCGCAGGCCGACAAGACCGCCGCCCGCCGCGCCGCGCTCTCCGCGCGCTTCCCGGGCGAGCGCCTGGTGATCCCCGCCGGGAACCTCAAGACCCGGTCGAACGACACCGAGTACGCCTTCCGCGCCTCCACCGAGTACGCGTACCTCACCGGCGACCAGACGCAGGACGGCGTCCTCGTCCTGGAGCCCACCGCCGACGGCCACCAGGCCACGATCTACCTGCTGCCGCGCTCCAACCGCGAGAACGGCGAGTTCTGGCTCGACGGCCAGGGCGAGCTGTGGGTCGGCCGCCGCCACTCCCTCACCGAGGCCGAGCAGCTCCTCGGCGTCCCGGCCAAGGACGTGCGCGAGCTCGCCGACGCCCTCAAGGAGGCCACCGGCCCCGTCCGCGCCGTCCGCGGCCACGACGCGGGCATCGAGGCCGCGCTGACCGACAAGGTCACCGCCGAGCGCGACGAGGAGCTGCGGATCTTCCTCTCCGAGGCCCGCCTCGTGAAGGACGACTTCGAGATCGCCGAGCTGGAGAAGGCCTGCGCCTCCACCGCCCGCGGCTTCGAGGACGTCGTCAAGGTCCTCGACAAGGCCGAGGCCACCAGCGAGCGCTACATCGAGGGCACGTTCTTCCTGCGCGCCCGCGTCGAGGGCAACGACATCGGCTACGGCTCCATCGCCGCCGCCGGCCCGCACGCCTGCACCCTGCACTGGGTCCGCAACGACGGCCCGGTCCGCTCCGGCGACCTGCTGCTGCTCGACGCCGGTGTGGAGACCACCGAGCTCTACACCGCCGACATCACCCGCACCCTGCCGATCAACGGCCGGTACAGCGAGATCCAGCGCAAGATCTACGACGCCGTGTACGAGGCGCAGGAGGCCGGCATCGCCGCGGTGAAGCCCGGCGCCGCCTACCGCGACTTCCACGACGCCGCCCAGCGCGTCCTCGCCGAGAAGCTCGTCGAGTGGGGCCTCGTCGAGGGCCCGGTCGAGCGCGTCCTGGAGCTCGGCCTCCAGCGCCGCTGGACCCTGCACGGCACCGGCCACATGCTCGGCATGGACGTCCACGACTGCGCCGCCGCGCGCACCGAGATGTACGTGGACACCACCCTGGAGCCGGGCATGTGCCTGACCGTCGAGCCGGGTCTCTACTTCCAGGCCGACGACCTGACCGTGCCGGAGGAGTACCGCGGCATCGGCGTCCGGATCGAGGACGACATCCTCGTCACGGAGGACGGCAACCGGAACCTCTCGGACGCGCTGCCGCGGCGCGCCGAAGAGGTCGAGGCGTGGATGGCCTCGCTGAAGGGCTGACCCCCGCGTACGTTGGAGACGAAGGGCCCCCGCCGACCGACCGGCGGGGGCCCTTCCCCGTATGTCACGCCCTTACGTCAGACCCGTACGTCACGCCCGTACGTCACGCCCGTACGTCAGACCCGTACGTCGCGCCCGTACGTCAGGCCAGCAGGAGCGACGGGCTGTCCCGCCACTTCAGGATCTTGTCGAAGCTGACCACGGCACCGCCCCGGCCCGAGCGGTTCCCGAACTGCACGTGATCGGCCAGCTCCTCGATCAGGCGCAGCCCCCGCCCGTTCTCCGCCTCGCCGGACGGGACCGCCGGGACGGCGCTCCCCGGGAAGCCCGGACCCGAGTCGGCGACCTCGATGCGGCAGGTCTCGCCGTCCAGGTACGCCGTCACCCGGTACGCCCCGCCCTGTTCGCGGGGGCCGTGCGCGCCACCGTGCTCGACGGCGTTGGCACACGCCTCGGTCAGCGCGACCGACAACTCGTACGACACGTCGGGATCGACGCCCGCCGTCTCCATCGTGCCCAGCAGAAGCCTCCGTGCGAGCGGCACGCTCGCGGCCTCGCGCCGCAGATGGAGTGACCACCAGATGCTCATGCTCCAGCCTCCCGGCAGCGGCTCGACATACCGATACGTATTGCCGGAGCGGAAGCTCCGTAAGCACAAGAAGGCGTCAAGAGCGCTCGTTCGGCGGATGACCATGCGGCCGCGTCGGTGTATGTCACCGCGAAGAGGCCCAAGGGTGACCTTCCGGACCTGCCTCATGGCGGTGTGGTGCGTGGTGCGATGATGGGCCCGCCATGTCTGCCCCCGCGCTCGCTCCACGGCTGCTGAGGGCCGCGGTGTTCACCGCGGTCTGCGTCGTGCTGTCCGCGTTGGGACACGCCCTCGCCGCCTGCGCGGGCATCGCCCTGTGGACCGTCGTCGCCGGTTTCCTCGGCGTCTTCGGGATCACGGTGCTCTTCACCGGCCGGGAGCGGTCCCTCGGCTTCGTCGTCGGCGCCCTCACCGGCGGGCAGCTCGGCCTGCACGTCCTCTTCGGGCTCGGACAGCGGCAGCTCGCCCTGAGCGGCCAGGCCGACGACGCCCTCGTCCGGATGGCCGCCCGGCTGGTCTGCGGAGCGGGGACGGCGTCCCTCAGCCCCACCGACGCCACCCGGATCCTCACCGACGCCGGAGTCGACCCGGCCGCCGCCGCGCACGCCCACATGGGTCACACGGCAGCGATGGCGACCGCCCCCGCGGGTGAGCTGGTGCCGGGTCTGCCCATGCTCCTCGGCCACCTGCTCGCCGCGCTGGCCACGGGCTGGCTGCTGCGCCGCGGCGACCGCGCCCTCGGCCGGCTCGTGGAGCTCTCCGAGCAGGGCGCCGCGGAGCTCGCCGAGTGCGCCCTCGTGCGCTCCCTGCGGGCCGCGCTCCGTCTCGTACGGGCCCTGCTCGCCGGACTGCCGGCGGCGCCGCGCACGGGACCGCGGCGGACCCTTCGTACGACCTCCGACTCCTCGCCGCCGCCGGTGGCCGAGGCCCTTCAGCACACGGTGATCAGGCGCGGCCCGCCGGCGGCCGACTGCGTCCTCGCAGCCTGACGCGGACCGCTCACCGCTCGACGGGAGTGGGCCGCGCCCGTCCGTACGCCCGTGCGGGACCCCGGTCCCCCGGCACCCCGGACGCCCTCACCTCTCTGTGATCTTTCGAGCTGGAGTGTCTTCTGCCATGAGCATGTCCCGTGTCTCCGTCACCCGCGCCGCCCTCGCCGGCGGCATCGCCCTCTCCTCCGTGGTGCTGCTGTCCGGCACCGCGTTCGCGCACGTCAGCGTGCAGCCGCAGGGCGAGGCGGCCAAGGGCGGCTACGCGACCGTGAACATCAAGGTCCCGAACGAGCGCGACAACGCCTCCACCGTGAAGCTGGAGGTCAACTTCCCGCTCGACCACCCGCTGGCCTCCGTCATGCCGCAGCCCATCCCCGGCTGGAAGGCCGAGGTGACCAAGAGCAAGCTCAGCAAGCCGCTCGAGATGCACGGCAAGAAGATCAACGAGGCCGTCTCCAAGGTCACCTGGACCGCGGACGGCTCGAAGATCGGCCCCGGCCAGTTCCAGCAGTTCCCGCTCTCCCTCGGCCGGCTGCCGGAGGACACCGACGAGCTGGTCCTCAAGGCGATCCAGACGTACGACAACAACGAGGTCGTGCGCTGGATCGAGGAGCAGAAGGAGGGCGCCGAGGAGCCCGAGAACCCGGCCCCCGTCCTCAAGCTCTCCGCCGCCTCCGCCGACCACCACGGCGGCGGCGCCGCTCCGACCGCGTCGGCCTCGGCCGGGACGGACGAGAAGGCCGGTCACGACGACAAGGCGGGTCACGACGACAAGGCGGCCGGCCACGAGGAGACGGCCTCCGCCTCCACCACCGACACCACGGCCCGCGTCCTCGGTGTCGTCGGCATCCTCGCCGGTGTCGCCGGTGTCGCCTTCGGCTTCCTCGCCAGCCGACGCCGCTCGGCCTGACGGCCGGACCCCCACCCGAAACCCGGAAGAAGCACCATGTCTGAAGAGAAGACGCCCGGGACGGCAACGGACCGTCCCGGGCGGCGCACGCCGCTGGTCATCGCGGCCATCGCGATCGTCGCCGCGATCGGCGTCACGGCCGCCGTCGGCCTCGGCGGCAACGACGACAAGCCCACGGGCTCCTCGGCCGTCGCCGAGGTGTCCGGCGGCACCGACTCCACCGAGGCCGCCACCGTCCTCGACCGGCCGTTCACCAAGCCCGCGCTCGTCCTCACCGACACCAAGGGCCAGAAGTACGACCTGCGGGAGCGCACCAAGGGCAAGCCGACCCTCATCTACTTCGGCTACACGCACTGCCCCGACGTCTGCCCCCTGACGATGAGCAACATCGCCATCGCCAAGAAGCAGCTCCCCAAGGCCGACCAGGACAAGCTCCAGGTCGTCTTCGTCACCACCGACCCCGAGCGGGACACCCCGGCCGAGCTCGCCAAGTGGCTGCCCGCCGCCGGCGACCCCTCCTTCACCGGCCTCACCGGCGACTTCTCCGCCATCCAGGCGGGCGCCCGGCAGATCGGCATCGGCATCGACCCGGCGACCAAGGACAAGGACGGCAACGTCGTCTCCATGCACGGCGCCCAGGTGATCGCCTTCTCGCCCACCACCGACCAGGGCTACGTCCTGTACGGCGAGGACGCGAGCGTCGACGACTACGCCAAGGACCTGCCGAAGATCATCAAGGGGGAGAACCCGTGACCCGCCGCACCACCGCCCTGTCCGCCGCCGTGGCGCTCGCCGCCGCCCTCGCGCTGACCGGGTGCTCGTCCGCCGACGACAAGCCCGAACTGAAGGTCAGCGGCGCGTTCATGCCCCAGCCGGTGATGGACATGGCCGGCGGCTTCCTCACCATCAAGAACGACAGCGGCAGCGCGGACAAGCTGACCTCCGTCAGCAGCTCGCTCTCGGACGACATCACCCTGCACGAGACGAAGAACCAGAAGATGCAGCAGGTGACGTCCTTCGACATCCCCGCGAACGGGGAGCTGAAGCTCGAACGCGGCGGCAACCACATCATGTTCATGGAACTGAAGTCGAAGCCGAAGCAGGGCGAGAAGGTCGCCGTCGAGCTCCACTTCGAGAAGTCCGACCCCATCAAGGTCGAGCTTCCCGTCGAAGCCCCCAACCACGACCCGCAGCAGCACTGAGCTCGTTGACGGAGTGACACACAGATGACGACCACCGCCCCGCGCCTCGGCAACGCCCTGGCACGGCTGCTGATCCTCGCGGCCGCGCTCCTCGGCACGCTGCTCGCCGGCGCCGCCCCCGCCTCCGCGCACGCGGCCCTCACCGGCAGCGACCCGAAGGACGGGGCGGTGGTCGCCACCGCCCCCAAGGAGGTCAACCTGACCTTCTCCGAACAGGTCGCCATGAGCGCCGACGCCATCCGGGTCCTCGACCCGGCGGGCCGCCGGGCCGACACCGGCGAGATACGCGACCTGTGCAGCGGCTCCGTCGTCCGGTACGGGGTGGGGCTCCGCGCCGGACTGCCCGACGGCACGTACACCGTGGCCTGGCAGGCCGTCTCCTCCGACAGCCACCCCGTCGCCGGTGCCTTCACCTTCTCCATCGGCGCCCCCTCCCAGACCTCCGTCGCCCTGCCCGACCGGGAGCCCGGGGGCGGCCTCGTCGGCGCCCTCTACGGCATTGCCCGCTACCTCTCGTACGCCGGATTCGCCGTCCTCGTCGGCGGCGGCGCCTTCGTCCTGGTCTGCTGGCCGCGCGGCGCGAGCGTCCGCCCCGTCCAGCAGACCGTCGTCCGCGGCTGGCTGACCCTCACCGGCGCCACCCTGGCGATGCTGCTCCTGCGCAGCCCGTACACCGGCTCCGGGGAGCTCTCCGACGCCTTCGACCTGGCCGGCCTGAAGGCCGTCCTGGAGACGAAGACCGGCGCCGCGCTCACCTCCCGGCTGCTGCTGCTCGGCGCGGCCGCGCTCTTCGTGGCCGTCCTCTTCGGCGCCTACGCCCGTCGCACCGACCCGAAGGAGAAGAAGGACCTCGCCTTCGGACTCGGCCTCGGCGGCACCGTCGTCGCCGCCGGCATCGCCGGCACGTGGGCCCTGGCCGAGCACGCCTCCACCGGTCTCCAGCCCGGTGTCGCCATGCCCGTCGACATCCTGCACCTCCTCGCCGTCGCCGCCTGGCTCGGCGGCCTCACCGTGCTGCTCGTCGCCCTCTACCGGGCGCCGTCCGTCGAACGCTCCGCCGTCGAGCGCTTCTCCAAGGTGGCCTTCGGCTCCGTGGCCGTCCTCGCGGCCACCGGCCTCTACCAGTCCTGGCGCCAGGTCGGCTCCTGGTCCGCGCTGACCGGCACCCGGTACGGCCAGCTGCTCCTCGTCAAGATCGGTCTCATGGCGGTCCTCATCGGCATCGCCTGGGTCTCCCGCCGCTGGACCCAGCGCCTGGCGGACCAGTCGACACCGGCGGGGGACGAGAACGAGGACGAGGACGAGACGGACCCGAAGGACGGGACGGACCCGAAGGACGGGACGGACCCGGCGGACGAGGACGCGGACGAGGCCCTTGAGGCCGAGCGCGCGGACGCGAGCTCGGAAGACGCCGAGGCCGTCTCCCCCGAGCGGGCCGCGCAGCTCGCCCGGCAGCGGGCCGCCGTCGCCACCGCCCGGCGCAAGCGGGAGCGGGACGCCGACCCCGAGCGGGCCGGTCTGCGCCGCTCGGTGCTGACCGAGGCCGCCGTCGCCGTCGTCCTCCTCGCCGTCACCACCGTCCTCACCTCGACCGAGCCCGGCCGCACCGAGGAGGAGGCCGGCCGTGCCACCTCCGCCTCCGGCCCGGCCGCCGTGCCCGACCGGCCCGTCGACATCCGGCTGCCCTTCGACACCGGCGGCGTCGACGGCAAGGGCGTCGTCCGTCTCACCTTCGATCCCGGACGCACCGGCGCCAACGCGCTCCACATCTTCGTCGAGCGCCCCAACGGCAAGCCCCTCGACGTCCCCGAGATCAAGGTCGCCCTCACCCTGGAGGCGAAGGACGTGGGCCCCCTGCCCATCGCCCCCGACCGGATCCAGACCGGCCACTGGAGCGCGAGCGGCGTCCAGATCCCCATGCCGGGCGAATGGAAGATCCAGGTGACCGTCCGTACCTCCGAGATCGACCAGACCACCATCGACAAGAACGTGAAGATCGGCTGAGCCCAGTGACCGACAGCGACAACCTTGAGCTCTCCCGCCGGCGCCTGCTCGGCACCGTCGGCGCGGCGGGTGCCGCCGGCCTCGTCGTCGGCGCGGCCGGCGGCGCCGGGATCTCCGCGGCCCTGTCCGGCGACGACACCGCCAGCACCGGAGCCGGCGGCGCCCCGGCGCTGACCACCGTCGGCTCGACCGCGGTGATGTTTCACGGGAAACATCAGGCGGGCATCACGACCCCCCTCCAGTCCCGGGGTCATCTGATCGCCTTCGACCTCGCTCCCGGCGCCGGCCGCAAGGAGGCCACCGCCCTGCTGCGCCGCTGGTCGGCCACGGCGAAGGTGCTGATGGCGGGCAAGGCCCCGGCCGAGGACACCGGCATCGCGCTCGACGCGGGCCCCTCCTCCCTCACGATCACCTTCGGCTTCGGCCGTACCTTCTTCGACCGCACCGGGCTGGCCTCGCGCCGCCCCGCCGGGCTCGACCCGCTGCCCGCGTTCTCCTCCGACGCCCTGGACCCCCGGCGCTCGGAGGGTGATCTGTGGGTGCAGATCGGTGCCGACGACGCGCTCGTCGCCTTCCACGCGCTCCGCGCCGTCCAGAAGGAGGCGGGGGACGCGGCCCGGGTGCGCTGGCAGATGAACGGCTTCAACCGCTCGGCCGGTGCCACGGCGCAGCCGATGACCGCCCGCAATCTGATGGGGCAGGTCGACGGCACGGGCAACCCGAAGCCCACCGACGCCGACTTCGACCGGCGGATCTTCGTCCCGGCCGGGGGCGGGGGCGCGCAGGACTGGATGGCCGGCGGCTCGTACGCGGTGGTGCGCCGGATCCGGATGCTGCTCGACGACTGGGAGAAGCTGCCGCTGGACCGGCAGGAGAAGGTGATCGGGCGCCGGAAGTCCGACGGGGCTCCGCTCACCGGCGGCTCCGAGACCACCGAGCTCGACCTGAACAAGATCGGCCCGGACGGCAAGACGGTGATCCCGGACAACGCCCACTCCCGGATCTCCGCCCCCGAACAGAACGGCGGGGCGGCGATGCTGCGCAGGCCGTTCTCCTTCCACGACGGGATCGGCCCGGACGGGACCCCGGACGCGGGTCTGCTCTTCGTCTGCTGGCAGGCCGACCCGCTCAGGGGCTTCGTGCCGGTGCAGCGCAAGCTCGACCGGGGCGACGCGCTGTCCGCGTTCATCCGCCACGAGGCGAGCGGGCTCTTCGCGGTCCCGGGCGGCCCCGCCGAGGGCGAGTACGTGGGCCAGCGCCTCCTGGAGGCCTGAGCCGTCCCGCCCGGAGCGAGCCCCGCCGGAACAGAGCGTCGGGCGGCGGCTCGCTCCCGCGGCGACCATTAGGGTGACGGTATGTCCGCCACCCGGTACACCTATCTCGGCCCTGAAGGCACCTTCACCGAAGCGGCGCTGCGCACGCTGCCCGAGGCCGCGACGCGGGAACTCGTCCCCATGGTCTCGGTCCCGGCCGCCCTCGACGCCGTACGGAACGGGGAGGCCGCCGCCGCGCTCGTACCGATCGAGAACTCGGTCGAGGGCGGGGTGACCGCAACCCTGGACGAGCTGGCCTCCGGCGAGCCGCTGATGATCTACCGCGAGGTGCTCCTCCCGATCGCCTTCGCGCTGCTCGTCCGCCCCGGGACCAAGCTCTCGGAGATCAAGACGGTCACGGGCCACCCGGTGGCCCAGCCGCAGGTCCGGAACTGGCTGCGGGCCCATCTGCCCGAGGCGGTGTGGGAGTCGGCCGCCTCCAACGCGGACGGGGCCCGGCTTGTGCAGGAGGGCCGCTTCGACGCCGCCTTCGCGGGGGAGTTCGCGGCGGCGACGTACGGCCTCGAGGCGCTGGTCACCGAGATCCACGACGCGGAGAACGCCGAGACCCGGTTCGTGCTCGTGGGCCGGCCGGCCCGGCCGGCGGCCCCGACGGGCGCGGACAAGACCTCGGTGGTGCTGTGGCTGGGTGACGATCATCCGGGTGCCCTCCTCGAACTGCTCCAGGAATTCGCGGTGCGCGGGGTGAACCTGATGCTGATCCAGTCCCGGCCCACGGGGGCTGGGATCGGGAACTACTGCTTCGCCGTGGACGCCGAGGGCCATATCGCGGACCGGCGGGTGGGCGAGGCGCTGATGGGCCTCAAGCGGATCTGCCCCAACGTGCGGTTCCTGGGCTCGTACCCGCGGGCGGGTGTCGCGGTCGAGGACGTGCGGGCGCTGCGGCGCGGGACTTCGGACGTGGAGTTCATGGAGGCCTCCGACTGGCTGGCGAGGGCCCAGGACGGTCGGGCCTGATCCGATGGTGACCGAACGCTCCCGGCGGTGGGAGCGTTCGTCCACAGGTACGAACCACTAGTCCTACCTGCATACTTTTCAGTTACCCACAGAGGTTATCCACAGGGTCTCGTGAAACCTGGGGACAAGTCGACACCACGCCGAGACAAGGTCGACAAATCACCCCACTCACCCCCCGCCACTCCGTGCGCCATCCACAGAGCACCCCTGACGCCCTCGTCAGCACCCCTCTGTGGACCCACTCGTTGGAGCGAGCAATTCCCACCCAAATGAGTGCGTCAATGGTGTTTGATCACGGAATTCCCAGGGACGATCAGGGAAATCCCCGTGATCTTCTCCGTAGTCCACAGATCTTCCGCACAGCCTGTGGATAAGTGAATGCCGACGGCCGGTCGTCCACATTTCCTCCTGTCTCAATTCGGGCGAATCAACACGCGCACCCTTATCCGGTGGGGGCACGCGAACGCGCACCGGTAGCCTGGTGGGGTGATTGACCTTCGCCTGCTCCGTGAGGACCCCGACCGTGTTCGCGCCTCCCAGCGCGCCCGTGGAGAGGACGTCGCGCTCGTCGACGCCCTGCTCTCCGCCGATGAGCGGCGCAGGTCGTCCGGCGTCCGCTTCGACGAGCTCCGATCCGAGCAGAAGGCGCTCGGCAAGCTGATCCCCAAGGCCTCCCCCGAGGAGCGCGCCGAGCTCCTGCAGAAGGCCGAGCAGCTCAAGACCGACGTCAAGGCCGCCGAGGCCGAGCAGAACGAGGCCGACGAGACGGCCCGCGCGCTGCTGCTCCAGCTCGGGAACATCGTCCACCAGGACGTCCCGGTCGGCGGCGAGGAGGACTTCGTCGTCCTGGAGACGCACGGCACCATCCGCGACTTCGCGGCCGAGGGCTTCGAGCCCAAGGACCACCTGGAGCTGGGCGAGGCCCTCGGCGCCATCGACGTCGAGCGGGGCGCCAAGGTCTCCGGCTCGCGCTTCTACTACCTGACCGGTGTCGGCGCGCTCCTGGAGCTCGCCCTGGTCAACGCCGCGATCGCCCAGGCCACCGAGGCCGGCTTCATCCCGATGCTGACCCCGGCGCTGGTCCGTCCGCGCGCCATGGAGGGCACCGGCTTCCTCGGCCAGGCCGCGGAGAACGTGTACCACCTGGAGAAGGACGACTACTACCTCGTCGGCACGTCCGAGGTCCCCCTCGCGGCGTACCACATGGACGAGATCATCGAGGCCGACAAGCTGCCGCTGCGGTACGCCGGCTTCTCGCCGTGCTTCCGCCGCGAGGCCGGCACGTACGGCAAGGACACCCGGGGCATCTTCCGCGTCCACCAGTTCGACAAGGTCGAGATGTTCTCGTACGTCGCGCCCGAGGACGCGGAGAACGAGCACAAGCGGCTCCTGGAGTGGGAGAAGCAGTGGCTGACCTCGCTGGAGCTGCCGTTCCAGGTCATCGACGTCGCCACCGGTGACCTCGGCGCCTCCGCCTCCCGCAAGTTCGACTGCGAGGCGTGGATCCCGACGCAGGGCAAGTACCGCGAGCTGACCTCCGCGTCGAACTGCGACAGCTTCCAGGCCCGTCGTCTCTCCGTCCGCATGCGCGACGAGCAGGGCGGCAAGAAGACGGTGCAGCCGCTGGCCACCCTGAACGGCACGCTGTGCGCCGTCCCGCGCACGATCGTGGCGATCCTCGAGAACCACCAGCTGGCCGACGGTTCGGTGCGCGTGCCCGAGATCCTCCGCCCGTACCTCGGCGGCCGTGAGGTCCTGGAGCCGATCGCCAAGTGAGCCCCTTCCCCTACCGCCTGGTCGCGACGGACCTCGACGGCACGCTGCTGCGGGCCGACGAGTCCGTCTCGGACCGCACGCGGGACGCGCTCGCCGCCGTGACGGCGGCGGGGGCCGCGCACATCGTGGTCACCGGCCGGGCGGTGCCCTGGACCCGGCACATCCTCGACGACCTCGGCTACCAGGGGATCGCGGTGTGCGGGCAGGGCGCGCAGGTCTACCACGCCGGTGAGCACCGGCTGCTGACCTCGCTGACCCTGGACCGGCAGCTCGCGGGGCTCGCGCTCTCCAAGATCGAGGCGGAGGTGGGCCCGCTGGCGCTGGCCGCCAGCCGCGACGGTCTGGACGGCGAGGTCCTGATGGGTCCGGGCTACCGGGCCCAGGAAGGTCCCCTGCCGTACGTGGCGTACGAGGACCCGGCGGAGCTGTGGTCGGCGCCGCTGACCAAGCTGTACGTCCAGCACCCGACGCTGAACGACGACGAGCTGACCCGGGTCGCGCGGGAGACGGTCGGCGGGCTCGTGGACGTCGTCATGGCGGGCCCGGGCATCGTGGAGATCCTTCCGCTCGGCCTGAGCAAGGCGACCGGTCTGTCGCTCGCGGCGCGCCGGCTCGGCGTGAAGGCCGCGGAGACCATCGCCTTCGGCGACATGCCCAACGACATCCCGATGTTCGGCTGGGCGGCCCACGGCGTGGCCATGGGCAACGCGCACGAGGAGCTGCGGGCGGTGGCGGACGAGGTGACGGCCTCGAACGAGGAGGACGGCATCGCGCTCGTCCTGGAGCGTCTGCTGGCGGGCTGACCTGCCGTGTTCTGCGCGAAGGCCCGCTCCCCTGAGGAGCGGGCCTTCGCGGGTTCGCGGCCCGCGCGGACCGAGGTCCGCGCGCTCGAAGCGGCCGCGCCCGGGAGATCCCCCGTGTCCCCCGTACAACTAGTGTGCGCCGGGCGGGCGTTCGGGGGCGACCGGTTTTCCCCGCGTCAGCGGGTAGCAGGCCAGACCGATCGCCAGGGAGATGGCGTGGCCGAGGTCGGTGTAGGTGCGGTCGGTGGCGAGCGGTACGAGGAAGAACGCCAGGACCGCGGGGAGGTAGAGCCAGCGCCAGGGGTTCGGGAGCCGGTAGGTGAGGATCCCGGCGGAGGCGGCGAGGCCGTAGCTGACCCCGATGTCGACGACGTGGGCCATGCTGCGCGGCACGTCGTGGAGCCGGATGGCCACGAGGACGACCTGCTGGCTGATGAGCGTGGCCGCGATGTGGGCGGTGGCGACGGTGAAAAGCCATTTCGGCGTGCCGAGCCAGCGCTCCACGGGGGCGTGGAGGACCTCGAAGAGCACCGCGTACAGGAGCAGGTCGGCCGGGTTCTCGATCCAGAACGCGCTGCCGAGCAGGGCCCGCACGGGGTGGTGGGCGAGCTGGTGGAGATTGCTGCTGTTGCGGTGGAGGAGATAGGTCTCCAGGCCGTGGGGGACGAGCGCGATGACGAGGCTGGTGATCGCGATGACCGCCAGCCACACATGCGTACCGGGTGACGAACACACCCACGACCTGATCGGCCGGGACGGTTCGCCACCCGGAGGGGTTTCGCCCGGAGAGGCTTCACCCGGAGAGGTTCTGCTCGGCACCTTTCAGTGCCTATCACCCGAAGCTGGGAGAAACCTCAGAAATTGATCATGTGTCCCGCAATACCGTGGATCGCTTCCTTCACGGCCTCGCCCAGCGTCGGGTGCGCGTGCACGTTCCGGGCGACCTCGTGGACCGTGAGGTCCCACTGCTGGGCCAGCGTCAGCTCGGGCAGCAGCTCGGTGACGTCGGGGCCGATCAGGTGGGCGCCGATGATCTCGCCGTACTTCGCGTCGGCGACGATCTTGACGAAGCCGGTGGCGTCGCCGAGGCCGTGCGCCTTGCCGTTCGCGACGAACGGGAACTTGGCGACCTTGACGTCGTAGCCCTTCTCGCGGGCCTGCGCCTCGGTCCAGCCGAAGCTGGCGATCTGCGGCTGGCAGTAGGTCGCGCGCGGGATCATCGGGTAGTCGAGCTCCATCGTCTCGGCGTCCCCGATGGTCTCGGCCGCGATGACGCCCATGGCCTCGGCGGTGTGCGCGAGCATCAGCTTCGCGGTGACGTCGCCGATGGCGTAGATGTGCGGCACGGAGGTGCGGCAGCGGCCGTCGACGTCGATCGCGCCGCGCTCGGTCAGGGCGACGCCGGTGTTCTCAAGGCCGTAGCCGGAGACGTTCGGGGCGAAGCCGATGGCCTGGAGGACCTTGTCGGCCTCCAGGACCTTCTGGACGCCGTCCTTGCCGGTGACGGTGACGCGGACCTGCGGGCCGGACTCGTCGATGGCCTCGACGCGGGTGGAGGTCAGGACGTCGATGCCGAGCTTGCGGTACTGCTTCGCCAGCTCCTTCGACACCTCCTCGTCCTCCAGCGGGGCGATCCGGTCGAGGAACTCGACGATCGTGACCTTGGTGCCGTAGTTGTTCAGCACGTACGCGAACTCGATGCCGATGGCGCCGGCGCCGGCGATGACGATCGACTTCGGGGCGTCCTCGGCGAGGATCTGCTGCTCGTACGAGACGACGCGGTCGCTGAGGGCCGTGCCCGGGAGCAGGCGCGGGGAGGCACCGGTCGCGATGATGCAGTTGTCGAAGGTGATCGTCTCCGCGGTGCCGTCGGCCTTGGCCACCTGGAGGGTGTTCGCGTCCAGGAAGGTGCCCCGGCCGGTGAACTCGGTGATCCCGTTCTTCTTCATGAGGAAGTGGACGCCCTTGACGCGGCCGTCCGCGACCGAGCGGCTACGGCGGTAGGCGTCGCCGTAGTCGAACGTGACGGTGCCGTCGACCTTGATGCCGAAGGTCTTCGCCTCGTGGTTGAAGATGTGGGCGAGTTCGGCGTTGCGCAGCAGCGCCTTGGTGGGGATGCAGCCGACGTTCAGGCAGACACCGCCCCAGTACTTCTCCTCGACGACCGCGACCCGCTTGCCCAGCTGGGCGGCGCGGATGGCGGCGACGTAGCCGCCGGGGCCAGCTCCGAGTACGACGACGTCGAAGCGGTCTGACATGACTGACTCCCGAGGGTGGTGAGGGTGTTCGGCACACGTACGAGCCCACAGTAGTCCGGTCGCTGCGGCCCGGCCGGGGACGCGAGGGAGGTCACTTGTAGGATGACTGGGCAACCGGGCGAATAGAGGATTTCCATGGCACTCAAGGCGGCGGGGCGGACCTCCCTGGTGGACTCCGTGGTGGAACAGCTGCGCACGCAGCTCACCGACGGGGAGTGGTCGGTCGGCGACCGCATCCCGACCGAGCACGAGCTCGCGCAGCAGCTCGGCGTGGGCCGCAACACCGTCCGCGAGGCGGTCCGGGTCCTCGTCCACGCCGGCCTCCTGGAGTCCCGCCAGGGCAACGGCACCTTCGTCAGGTCGACCGCCGACCCGGCCGCCGTGCTCCGCGGCGTCCGGCACGCGGGCGCGGTGGACGTCCTCGAACTGCGGGTCGCCCTGGAGGCCGAGGCCGCCCGGCTCGCGGCCGTCCGGCGCGACACCCACGACCTGCTGCGGCTGCGGGCCGCCCTGGCCACGCTGCGGCAGGAGGGCGACCGGGACGCGGACGCGGACCTCGCCTTCCACCTCGCGGTCGTCGGCGCCACCCACAACGCCGCCTTCGTCGAGGTGTACCGCTTCTTCTCCACGCAGGTGCACGAGGTGCTGGTGGAAGCCCTCGGCGACCGGGAGATGCCCTCGGTCGACATCGACGCCCACGAGGCCCTGGTGGAGGCCGTCGAGGCCGGCGACCCGGAGGCGGCGGAGCGGCAGGCCCGCGAGCTGCTGCGGGTCCCGATGGAGACGGAGCGGGCGCTGAGGGAGCAGAACCGATGAGGACCGAGGAAGAAGCCCGCGTGCTCGTCGACGCCGAGGCCGGGGTACGGCCCTCGGCCGAGGGGGCGGCGGCCCGGCGCGCCCTGCTCGCGCACCCGGCGGTGCTCCTCGTCGGCATCGTCCTGGCCTCGCTCAACATGCGGGTCGCGCTCGCGAGCGTGGCGCCGCTGGTCGGCGAGATATCCGCCGCCTTCGGCCTCTCGGCGACCGCGACCTCGCTCGTCACCTCGGTGCCGGTGCTGTTCCTCGGCCTGGGCGCCCTGGTGGCGCCGTGGCTCGGCCGCCGCTTCGGCGCCGAGCGCGTGCTGTTCGCGGCGCTCCTGCTGCTCGGCGTCGGCATCCTCGCGCGCGTACTGCCGTCCGTGTCCGCGCTGTACGCCGGCGGGGTCCTCGTCGGCACCGCGATCGCCCTGCTCAACGTGCTGATGCCGGGTCTGATCAAGCGTGACTTCCCGGACCGGGCCGCGTCGATGACCTCGGTCTACACGGGCGCGCTGGTCGCCGGTGCGACGGTCGCCGCGGCCGTCGCGGTCCCGCTGGAGAACGCCCTGGGCGGCGGCTGGGAGGCCTCCCTCGGCTTCTGGTCGCTGCTCGCCGCGGTCGCCGCCCTCGCCTGGCTTCCGCAGGTGCTGATCGCCCGTGGCCGCACGGGACACGAGGTACGGGCCGTCCCGGCCGGCGGCGCCCGCCCGGTGAGCGTCTGGCGCTCGGCGCTCGCCTGGCAGGTCACCCTCTTCATGGGCCTGCAGTCGCTGTGGTCGTACGTGCTGATCGCCTGGATGCCGACGATCTTCACCGACCACGGGATGAGCCGCTCCACGGCCGGCATGATCTTCGCCTTCAACAACCTGATCCAGGTCGTCGGCGCCTTCACGGTGCCGCTGCTCGCAGGCCGGATGCGCAGCCAGCGCCCGCTGATCGTGCTGGTCACGACGCTCGTCGCGGCCGGTTACGCCGGTCTGATGGTGGCCCCCGTGGAGGGCGCCTGGCTCTGGTCGGCCGTCCTCGGCATCGGCCAGGGCGGTGCCCTCGGCCTCGCCCTGACCCTGATCGTGCTGCGCTCCGGGGACGCGGTGACCGCGGCCCGGCTGTCCGGGATGGCCCAGACGGTCGGCTATCTGCTGGCCGCCGCCGGGCCGCTGGCGGCCGGCGCCCTCCACCAGGCCACCGGCTCCTGGACCCTGCCGATCTGCCTGGTCCTCGGTGTCTGCGCGGCGGCCCTCGCCGTCGGCCTGCTCGCCGCCCGGAACCGGACGGTCTGAGACGGGGCTCCGGGGACGAGGGCGGGGGCGGTACGGCTCGGGGGTGGGCCTCCCGGAGCCGGGCGACGCCCCTCGGAGCCGTACCGCATCATCTCTTTCGCTCTACTCCTCGCCGGCCAGGGTCAGTCTGCTCAGCTTCTGCCCGGCGAACCAGGTCGCCGCGATCGTGACCGCCACCAGGAGCGTCACCGCGGTCGTGAGACCGACCTCGGAGGTGACCAGGCCGTCGCCGGTGACCTTCTCCGCGAGGGCCAGCGCCCACTGCTGGACGCTCAGGGTCTTGGCGCCGGCGATCAGGGAGCCGAAGAGGGCCTCCCACACCAGGGCGTAGACCAGGCCGATCACCACGGCGTGCCGGCTGACGGTGCCGAGCAGCAGGAACAGGGCGCTGTAGGCGATGGAGGCGACGAGCGCGGCCACCGTGTAGGCGACGGCCACCTGCTGGCCGTTGCCGTTGAGGATGAAGCCGGCGATCAGTGTCGGGACGGCCGAGAAGACCATGGTGACGGCGATGGCCACGATCAGCTTGGTCATGATGATCGTCGACCGCTTCACCGGCTTGGAGAGCAGATAGACGATGGAGCCGTCGTCGATCTCCGGGCCGATCGCGCCCGTTCCGGCGATGACACCGATCAGCGGCACCATCGTGGCGAGCGCGAAACCGCCGAGGAGATCGGCCGCGACCTGGTCGTCCGCGCCGTTGAGCATGCGGACGGCCGCGGCGATGAGCACGAGCAGGGCGGGCAGCAGGAAGAGGATCGCCGCCCGCCGGCGGCCGAGGAGGGCCCGGTAGGTGAGCCGGGCGACGGTGGGGTCGTACATCGGGGTCGTGCTCCTTTCAGGCCGCGACGAGATACGAGAAGACGGATTCGAGGGACTCGTCCGAGGGCGAGACCGTGAGGAGACGGATGCCCCGCTCCCGCGCGACCTTCGGCAGCAGCTCGGTGAACCGTCCGAAGTCGACGGCCTGGATCCGCAGTCCGCCGTCCACCGCGTCGACCTCGATGCCGGCCGTGGACGGGTCGGCGATCAGCGCGGCGGCGAGCGCCCGGTCGTCGCTGGAGCGGATCAGATAGCGGTGCGGCCGGTCGGTCATCAGGCGGCGGATCCGCCGGAAGTCGCCGGAGGCGGCGTGCCGTCCGGCCACGATCACCTCGATGTGGGAGGCGAGCTGCTCGACCTCCTCCAGGATGTGCGAGGAGAACAGGACCGTGCGCCCGTCCGCGCCCATCCGCCGCAGCAGCTCCATGAGCTGCATGCGCTGGCGCGGGTCCATGCCGTTGAACGGCTCGTCGAGCAGCAGCACGGACGGCTCGTGGACGAGGGCCGAGGCCATCTTCACGCGCTGCCGCATGCCCTTGCTGTACGTGGAGATCTTCCGGTCCTGCGCGTACTCCATCTCGACGGTCGCCAGGGCCCGCTGGGCCTCCGCCGCGCCGAGGCCCTGGAGCTCCGCGTTGGCCACGACGAACTCGCGGCCGGTGAGGAAGTCGTACATCGCCTCCCGCTCGGGGACGACGCCGATGGAGCGGTAGACCGACTCGTTGCGCCAGACCGGCTCGCCGTCGAGGGTCACGCTGCCGGTGGAGGGGTCCAGGAAGCCGCCCATCATGTTGATGAGGGTGGACTTCCCGGCGCCGTTGGGGCCGAGGAGACCGGTGACGCCGGGGCCGATCGACATCGTGACGTCGTTGACCGCCACCACGTTTCCGAACCAGCGCGAGACATGGTCGATGTGCAAGGTGCTCACAGTCCGACCTTTCGGTAGCGGCGCATCAGGATGCCGTAGCAGGCGGCCACGAGGCCGAGGACGACCAGCAGGTAGACCACGCCCACCCCGCCCCCGACGTGCATTTCGCCGGGGAAGGAGGCGGGAGCGCCGAGGAAGGCGTTCTGCAGGCCGATGACGAGGGTGAGGGGCGAGAACAGGCCGAGCCAGACGATGGAGCCGGTGTTCTCGGTGGCGTACGAGATGCCCTGGAGGGTGGAGACCGCGCCGTACGAGATGACGAGGACGGCGATCACGGCGGCGACTCCGAAGCCGCGGCGCGGGGTGAGCGCGGCCATGACCAGGCCGATGCCGCCGAAGAGCACCGACAGGATCGCGACGGAGACGATGCCCTGGCCGAACAGCTTGGCCTGCTCGACGAAGTCCATCTTGGCCAGCATCGAGCCGATCCACAGGATCAGCAGCGGGGCGGCGGTGAGGACGAACAGCGCCGAGGCCATCGCCCCGAACTTGGCGAGCACGTAGTCCACGCGCTCGATCGGCCGCGAGAAGTACAGCGGGACCGTCCGGAACCTCAGGTCGCGGGAGACCGACTGCGGGGCCTGGGAGGCCAGGAAGACGGCGATGACGAGCTGGAGGTAGATCGCGTACTGGGTGTACTCCATGAAGAGCTTGTCGGCCTTGGTGTACACCGAGATGGCCACGATGATGAGCGCCGGGACGCACATCACCGCGAAGAGCAGCATCGGCAGCACCTTGGACTTGGCGCTGCGGCCCAGTCCGTACGCGCCGCGCAGCGACTGCGAGAACAGCGACCTGCGCGCGTACGCCCGGCCGAGGCGCGGGCCGTCGTAGGACCGGTAGCCGATGTTGTGGATCTGGCTGCTGTCGGGGGCCTGGGTGCTCATCGAGCCGGCACCTCCTCCTGGTCCGTCGCCTTGAAGACCTCGGCGATGTGGTGACGGCGCTGTTCCATGCGGACGAGTCCGAGGCCGAGGCCGGCGACGGTGTCCCGCACCAGGTCGTACGTCTCGTCGCCGACCGTCTCCAGGAGCAGGATGTGGCCGGCGCCCGGCAGGCCGTCCTCCACGCCCGGGTGGATGGTCACACCGGCGGCGGCCAGGGCGTCGCGGAGCGCGCGCGTGCCGTCGGGGTGCGCGTCGGAGTCGGTGACCTCGACGGCGAGGGTCGTGGTGGTGCGGGTGAAGTCGCTGGTGGAGCTGGAGCGGAGCAGCTTTCCGCCGTCGATGACGACGACGTGGTCGCAGGTGCGCTCCAGCTCGCCCAGGAGGTGCGAGGTGACGAGGACCGAGATGCCGAAGTCGGTCCAGACCCGGCGGATCAGCCCGAGCATCTCGTCCCGGCCGACCGGGTCGAGGCCGTTGGTCGGCTCGTCGAGGAGGACCAGCTTCGGGTCGTGGACCAGCGCCTGGGCCAGCTTCACCCGCTGCTTCATGCCCGTCGAGTAGCCGCCGATCGGGCGGTAGCGCTCCTCGTACAGGCCGACGTGGCGCAGGGTGTCGGCGGTCCGCTCGCGGGCGGCGGTCGCGGGCAGCCCGGACATCCGCGCCATGTGGACGACGAACTCGGTGGCCGAGACGTCGGGCGGGAGGCAGTCGTGCTCGGGCATGTATCCGACGCGCTCGCGGATCTCCGGGCCGTGGGTCCGGACGTCGAGGCCCAGGACCTGGGCGCTGCCCTCCGTGGCGGGGGAGAGCCCGAGCAGGATTTTGATCATCGTGGACTTGCCGGCTCCGTTGGCACCCACCAGTCCGGTCACACCGGGCCCGATGTCCAGGGAGAGCCGGTCGAGAGCGGTCACCCGGGGGAACCGCTTGCTGAGGCTTTCGGTGGCGATCACAGTCACGCTTCGACGGTAGTGGCGAGCGCCACAGCAGTCGTCAGCCCAACGGCTCGTTCCTTCTCCCACTTCAGGAGTACAAACCCGTAGGGACGTCGAGACGAAAGTCTTTCCCGCGGCGGTCGCGCGGTGTTTCCCCCGGCGGTCGCGCGGACTTTTCCACAGGCCGTCGGCCGGTCGTTCCGGCGGGCTTTTCCACAGGGTCGCCGTCCGACCCCTTGACGCAGCCGCCGGGCATTGTCACATTCATCGGTGTCAAGTTACGGACGCGTAGCGCAGCCGGGCGCTCACACGGGACGGCGGGTGGCATGGCCTCAGCAGTGACAGGCGAACTCTCCGCGGAGCTGCGGGGGTTCAGGGAAGTACAGCGACTCTCCTACGAGTGCGCGGAAGCCGTCGCGGCCCAGCTCAAGCCGGGCGTGACCGAGCGCGAGGCCGCCCGGATGCAGCGCGAGTGGCTGTACGAGCGGGGGGTGCGGGACTGGTTCCACCGGCCGTTCGCCTGGTTCGGGGACCGCACCGCCTTCGTCGACTTCAAGATCCCACTGCAGTTCTTCCCGACGAACCGGCGCCTGGAGGCGGGGATGCCGTTCATCCTCGACATGGCGCCGGTCTACAAGGGCTACACGGCCGACATCGGCTACAGCGGCTGCCTGGGCCTCAACCCCCTGCACGACAAGCTGCTCGCCGACCTGGAGGCCCACCGCGAGCTGATCCTGCGCGAGGTCCGCGAGCGCCGCACGCTGCGCGAGATATACGAGGACGTGGACCGGCTCATGGTCCGCCAGGGGTACGCGAACCGGCACCGGGCCTATCCCTTCGGCGTCATCGCCCACAAGATCGACCGGGTGAAGGAGCGCCGCTGGACGCCTACGCTCTTCGGCTTCGGCACCCAGTCGCTCAAGGGCCTCGCGAGCGACGCCGTGCACGGCCACCGGGACGGCTGGTCGCCGCTCTGGTCGCCGTACAAGTTCTCCGACCACCCGCCCAGGCCCGGCCTGTGGGCGGTCGAACCGCACCTCGGATTCCGGGGGACGGGCGCGAAGTTCGAGGAGATCCTGGTCGTCACCGACTCCCGGGACCCCGAGCAGAGCGCTTTCTGGCTGGACGACGATCTGCCGCACGTGCGGCGCTGGAACGAAGGGGCGGTCTGATGGCGGGGCTCAACGGAGCGCGGGAGCGCTGGGTCCGGACGGGCGGGATCGAACTGTGCGTCGCCGAGCTCGGCGAGACGGACCGGCCGACCGTCCTCCTGGTGCACGGATACCCGGACTCCAAGGAGGTGTGGTCGGAGGTCGCGACCCGGCTGGCCGAGGACTTCCACGTGGTGCTGTACGACGTCCGGGGCCACGGCCGGTCGACGGCGCCGGCCCCGCTGCGCGGCGGCTTCACCCTGGAGAAGCTGACGGACGACTTCCTCGCGGTCGCCGACGCGGTCAGCCCCGACCGGCCGGTGCACGTCGTCGGGCACGACTGGGGCTCGGTCCAGTCCTGGGAGTTCGTGACCGTGGCCCGCACCGAGGGCCGGATCGCCTCCTTCACCTCCATGTCGGGGCCCTCGCTCGACCACTTCGGGCACTGGATCAAGCAGCGGATGACCCGGCCCACCCCGCGCCGGATCGGGCAGCTCCTCGGCCAGGGCGCCAAGTCCTGGTACGTGTACATGCTGCACACGCCCGTGCTGCCGGAGCTCGCCTGGCGCGGCCCGCTCGGCAAGCGCTGGCCGAAGGTCCTGGAGCGGATGGAGAAGGTCCCGGCCGGCGACTACCCGACGCCCTCGCTGCCGAACGACGCGGCGCACGGCGCCTGGCTCTACCGGGACAACGTCCGTGCCCGGCTCGGCAGGCCGCGGCCCGACGCGTACGCCCACGCGCCCGTGCAGCTGATCACGCCGACCGGGGACGCCTTCCTCTCCGAGCGGCTCTACGACGACCTGGCCACCTGGGTGCCGGACCTGACCCGACGCACCCTGCCCGCCAAGCACTGGGTGCCGCGCACCCGGCCGGACCAGCTGTCCGCCTGGATCACCGAGTTCGTCCGGGGCAACGAGGACGCGGCGACCAAGGCACCGAAGCCGGTCGCGGAGACGACCGCGAAGAGCGGTGTGAAGCCGCAGTACGCGGAGCGGTTCGGCGGCCAGCTCGTCCTGGTCACCGGGGCGGCCAGCGGCATCGGCCGGGCCACCGCCTTCGCCTTCGCGGAGGCCGGCGCCCGGGTGGTGGCCGTGGACCGGGACACCGAGGGGGCGGCCCGCACGGCCGAGATGGCCCGCCTGATCGGCGCCCCGGAGGCCTGGGGCGAGACGGTGGACGTCGCCGACGAGCAGGCGATGGAGAAGCTGGCCGCGAAGGTGGCGAGCGAGTACGGCGTCGTCGACGTCCTGGTCAACAACGCGGGCATCGGGCTCACGGGCTCCTTCTTCGAGACCTCGGCCGAGGAGTGGAAGCGGGTCCTGGACGTCAACCTGTGGGGCGTCATCCACGGCTGCCGCTTCTTCGGCGCGCAGATGACCGCGCGCGGCCAGGGCGGTCACATCGTCAACACCGCCTCGGCGGCGGCCTTCCAGCCCTCCCGGGCACTGCCCGCGTACAGCACGTCGAAGGCGGCGGTGCTGATGCTCAGCGAGTGCCTGCGCGCCGAACTGGCCGACCAGGGCATCGGGGTGTCCGCGATATGCCCCGGCATCGTCAACACCAACATCACGGCGACCGCGCGGTTCGCCGGGGTCACGGACGCGGCGGAGGAGAAGCGGCGGCAGCAGAAGGCCTCCCGGCTGTACGGGCTGCGGAACTACCCGCCGGAGAAGGTCGCGGACGCGATCCTGGGGGCGGTGCTGCACGACCGGGCCGTCGTCCCGGTGACCCCCGAGGCCCGGGGCGCCCACTTCCTCTCCCGCCTCAGCCCGGGAGCCCTGCGGGCACTGGCCCGCTGGCAGCCGCCGGCGTAGGGCGGGGGCGCGGGACGGATCGCAAGCCGGTCGCGGCCGGGCCGGTCGCGATCCCGGTCCCTGGGGTCGGGGCCGGATCGCCGGGAGCGGGTCGAGGCCGGCGGTCGTACGATCCCTCCCAGGAGGGGCCCCGCGGCTGCGGGGTGGAGGATGCGGTCGGTGGGAGCGGGTTTGTCCGAGCAGTCAGCACAGCCGGAGTACCGGATCGAGGATCTCGCCCATCACAGCGGGGCCACGGTCCGGACGATCCGCGCCTACCAGGACCGAGGTCTGCTGCCCCGCCCGGAGCGGCGGGGCAGGTCGAACGTGTACGGGGACGCGCACCTCGCGCGGCTCCACCAGATCGCCGACCTCCTCGACCGGGGCTACACCCTGGCCTCGATCAAGGAGCTCCTGGAGGCCTGGGACACCGGCCGGGGGCTCGGCGGTGTCCTTGGCCTGGTCGCGGAGGTCGACGGCCCGTGGACGGACGAGGAGGCCGACCGGATCTCCCGGGCGGAGCTGGACGCCCGCTTCGGCGGCACGCCGGACGAGGACGCCATCCGGGAGGCCGTCGAGCTCGGCGTACTGGAGCGGCTGCCGGGGCGGGACACCGAGGAGTACCTCGTACCGAGCCCGCAAGAGCTGGCGGTGGCGGCCGAGTTGTACGCGGCCGGGGTGCCGCTGGCGGCAATCACCGGGCATCTGAGGGAACTTCGCGATCAGGTCGAACACATCGCGTCCCGTTTCCTGGAGTTCACGACCGAGCACGTCTTCGCGCGTTATCTGGAGCACCGGCCGCCGACGGACGCGGACGCGACCGAGGCGGCGACGATGGTGCGGCGGCTCAGGCCGCTCGCCCAGCAGACGGTGGACGCCGAACTGGCACGTGCCATGCGCCTACTGGCGACCCGTCACCTTCAGATCCACCTGTCGCCCGACGCACCCGCCGTGAAGGACGATCAGCCCCGAGCGGTGTCGCTGCCCGCCGGGACGATACGGGCCGTACAGAACCTGGTTGGCGCGGAGGGCGTCGAGGCCTTCATCGCAGCGGCCACCGAACGCGAGCTGAGCAAAAGGACATTGGATGCTCTTGCCTCAAGTCATCGCATAGCGACATAACTTACCCAATCACCCTGAAAGCGCCGCCCTGTTGTCCACAGAATCGCCAACTCGCCTGTGGATAAACAGCTTTGGTTGTGGATCAAACCTGTCCGCTCGAATTCGATGGTGAGGAGTTTCACGTTCCGGCATCCTGACGGAATGAATCAGACGCGCACAGTGAAGGTGTCGAAATACCTCTCCAAGCACCTGCGCCACCAGCCCGAGCGCATCGGACTCGTCCTCGACGCACACGGCTGGACCGAGATCGACGCCCTGCTCCGGGCCGCCGCCGAGCACGGCTTCCCGATCACCCGCGAGGAGCTCGACCACGTCGTCGCGACCAACGACAAGAAGCGCTTCGCGATCGAGGGGACCCGCATCCGCGCGAGCCAGGGCCACACCGTCACGGTCGACCTGGACCTGCCGGCCGCCGAACCGCCCGCGTACCTCTACCACGGTACGGTCGCGGCCCGGCTCCCCGCGATCCGGGCGGAGGGGCTGCGGCCCATGGCCCGCCACCACGTGCACCTCTCCCCCGACCGGGAGACGGCGACCCGTGTCGGGGCGCGCCGGGGGCGGCCCGTCGTGCTGAGCGTCGACGCCGGAGCCATGCGGCGGGCCGGGCACGTCTTCCACGTCAGCGCCAACGGGGTCTGGCTGACGGACGCCGTCCCGCCGGAGTTCCTCCGCTTCCCGTCCTGAAACAGGTCCGAATCCGGGCAGATCCGCACTGAATCAGAGCCGCACTGAATCAGAGCCGCACTGAATCACAGCCGAACCCGAATCACAGCCGAACCCGAATCAGAGCCGAACCCGAATCAGAGCCCGACCTGGGGCATGATCGATTTCATGGCCCACCCCCACCTGCCCAGCACCGAAGCCGCCGTCATCGCGATCCGCGAGATCGCCCGGGAGTTCGCCCTGGAGATGACGGTGACCGACGAGATCGGCGCCGACCGGACCTCCCGGCGCACCTCCGCCGGCGCGTTCACCGTCCTGGACCCGGACGGCTCCCTGCCCCACGAGGCCTATGTCGAACTCGGCGGCTCCCCCTCCGTCACCGTCCAGGTCTTCCCCGAGGACGACGCCCTGATCACCGTCGACGGCATCGAGTTCGCGGACGTGCCGCGCGACGCCGTCCCCGCCTTCCTCCGCTCCGTCCACGGCGGCCTCGCCCATGTGAAGGGCCGGTTCTTCCCGCCCGGCTGGTGGCTGATCGTCCCGCTGCCCGGCGACGAGACGTACAAGGAACTCGTCACGGGATCCACCCTCACCCCCTGGATGAGCGCCCGCGTCCGCTGACCACCGTAGGCTCGGGGGCATGAGCCTGCGTCTGAGCACCGTGATCCTGCCCGTCGACCGCTGGCACGACGGGGGCGGCGAGAAGTGGCGGCGCGCCGAGGAACTGGGGTTCCACACGGCGTACACCTACGACCACCTGTCCTGGCGGACCTTCCGCGACGGCCCGTGGTTCGGCGCGCTGCCCACGCTCACCGCGGCAGCGACGGCCACCGAGCGGCTCCGCCTCGGCACCCTCGTGACCTCGCCGAACTTCCGGCACCCGGTGACGCTGGCCAAGGAGCTCATCTCGCTGGACGACGTCTCCGGCGGGCGGATCACCCTCGGCATCGGCGCGGGCGGCAACGGCTTCGACGCCACCGCGCTCGGGCAGGAGGCATGGACGCCGAAGGAGCGGGCCGACCGGTTCGGCGAGTTCGTGCCGCTGCTCGACCGGCTGCTCACCGAGGACGTGGTGTCGGAGCAGGGCGCGTTCTACTCGGCCGAGGAGGTGCGGAACATCCCCGGCTGCGTCCAGCGCCCGCGGCTGCCGTTCGCGGTGGCGGCGACCGGGCCGCGCGGGCTGAGGCTGGCCGCGCGCCACGGGCAGGCGTGGGTGACGACCGGCGACCCGAAGCTGTACGAGGAGGGGACCCCCGAGCAGTCGGTGGCGGCGCTGCGCGGCCAGATCGAGAAGCTCGCCAAGGCGTGCGCCGAGTCCGGGCGGGACGTCGCCGAGCTGGACAAGATCCTGCTGACCGGCTTCACCCCGGACCGGAACGGGCCGCTGGAGTCGGTCGACGCGTTCGTCGACTTCGCCGGGCGCCACCGCGAGCTCGGCTTCACCGAGATCGTGATCCACTGGCCGGTCGCGGACTCCGTCTTCGCCACCGACCCGACGGTCTTCGAGAACATCGCCACCGAGGCGCTCGCCCAGCTGGGCTGACCGTCACCGACCCGCCCCGCACCGGGGCGGGTCATGCCGTGCGATGCCCTGCGGCCCGGACCCCGCGCCGGTCAGGCGGCGGGGGACGGAGCCCGTTGCTGCGGCACGGCACTCGACGCGTCCGGTACGGCGCTGAGGGCGCGGGCCTTCGGCAGTGCCACGATGTCGGCCAGGCCGGCCAGGACGTCACCCACCAGCACCGGCTCCCGCACGGGATGCGCCGCTCCGGCCCGCTCGCACTCCGCGCACAGGGCCATGCGGAGGCTCCCGACCCACGTTCCGTACGGGGCACCACAGGAGTCGCACTCCTCGCTTCGCCGGCCCGCGACCATGCCCCGCCCTCCCTGGAGACGCCGTCAGCTCCCAGGGGTCTTCCCCGTCACGCCGAAAACGAACGGGTGTTTACGGCCAATTCGTGACGGACCGTGCCGCCGCCCCTGGGCACGGCGGTTCCCGCTCGCTCCGCCGGGGCGCTCGCGCGTGTCAGCCGGGGCGCTCGCTCAGCCCGAGCGCTTCGGCAGGTTCCGGTAGCCCGGGTGGACGCCGGGGGTGAGGCCCTGCTGGGCGGCGATCCGCCCGAGGAGCGCCGTCAGCCGGACCCGGTCCTCCTCGTCGAGCGCCGCGAACAGGTCGTCCTCGTGCAGCGCGGCGACCTCCCGGACGCGTCCGAGGGCGCGGCGTCCGTCCTCGGAGACGTACAGCTCGTGGTGGCGACGGTCCTCGGCGCTGCGGCGCCGTTCGACGAACCCCTTCTTCTCCAGGTTGTCGATGAGCGCGACGACCCGGCTCGGGACGACTCCGAGGTCGGCCGCGAGCGAACGCTGACTCCGTCCCGGCTCCATGGCGATCATCCGCAGCAGGCCGACGTCCGGCGGGGCGAGGCCGAGCTCGCCGACGCGCTCTCCGAAGCGTCCCGCCGCGTGCGCCCCGAGCTGGGCGAGCAGGAACGCTCCGCCGCGCGGGGGCGGGGCCGCCGCCGCTCCGGGATCTTCCACTGGTTGCCGGTCACTGCTCACGGGGTTATCGTACGCCACAAGAATGATTCTCCGCTGTGAACTATTCTCCAAGAGAACGGACAGGCCCGTGTCTGCAGAGCGCTGGACCGACCCCCGGCCGACCCGCCCGACCGAGGCCCCCCGAGGAGGCCGGGAAGCCCAGGGAGGACCACCGCCCGGCGTGCTCGCCACCGTGTTCACCGGCCTGTTCCTGGCCGGGCTCGTCCTCGGCACCGTGCTCGCCGACGGCGACACCTTCCCCTCGCCCTTCGGCGGAACCGGCGCGACCGGCGAGATCGTGGCGTACTTCCGCGCCCACTCCGGCGCCGTCCAGGTCATGGGCGCCCTCCAGTTCGCGGCCTCGATCCCCCTCGCCGTCTACGCCGCCACGGTCTCGGCCCGGCTGCACCGCCTCGGCGTCCGCGCCCCCGGCGCGACCATCGCCCTGGCCGGCGGCCTCCTCGCCGCCGGGTTCCTGGCCTGCTGCGGTCTGGTGACCTGGACCCTGTCCCGTACGGAGGTCCTCGACCTCCCGGCCCTCGTCCGGGCCCTCCAGTACCTGGCCTTCGCCACCGGCGGCCCGGGCCATGTGGTGACGCTGGGCCTGCTCGTGGCCGGGATCGCCGTCCCCGGACTCCTCGCCGGACTGCTGCCCCGCGCCCTCGCCGTGACCGGCCTCGTCCTCGCCACGATCGCCGGGCTCGCCACCCTGACCCTGCTCTTCGACGGCGCCGCCCTGCTGCTGCCGCTGGCCCGCTTCACCTGCCTGGGCTGGCTCATCGCCGCCGGCTTCCTGCTGCCCCGCCGCCGCACCCGCGCGAACAAGGAGCTCTGACATGACCGAGAACCTCACGGACAAGCTCGTGCGCTTCCAGCAGCCCGAGAAGACCCTCCGCTACCTGGGGGAGCTGCCCGACACCCGCCTCGCCGGCCTCTTCGGGCTCGACCCCGAGGCGTACCGGACACTGCTGCGGGACTTCGACGACCAGACCCGCGACACCGCGACCGAACTGCTCAAGGACCCCGCCTTCGCCGAACGGGCCGGCCGCCTCCCCTTCCGGCCCGGGCAGCGGATCGTGGCCCTCGGCGAGAGCACCACCGCCGACCGGCTCTCCTGGTTCTCGATCCTGCGCCACCTCCTCCCGGACGGCGTCGAACTCGTCAACCTCGCCGTCTCCGGCTCCACCACCACCCAGGCCCTCGCCCAGCTCCCCCAACTGGCCTTCCTGCGCCCCGACTGGATCCTGTGCATGCTCGGCGCGAACGACGCCCAGCGGCTGGGCCGGGGCCCGCGGGCGGCCGGTACCCGGCTCGTCAGCACGGCCGAGACCGAGCGCAACCTCCTCGCCCTGCGCGAGCTCGCCGGCGGCCCGCTCTCCGGGCCCGACCACTGGATCTGGCTCACCCCGAGCTCCGTGGACCAGGAACGGGCCGACGCCTACCCGCACTTCCGGCGCGCCGGGATCGGCTGGACGAGCGAGGACGTCGACGGCGTCGCCGACTTCCTCCTCGGGCGGCCGGAACGCACGGTCGACACCCGGCACGCCACCGCCGGACTGCACCTGGACGACGGGATCCACCTCACGCTCGACGGCCAGCGCGCCGTCACCGTCGCCCTCGTCCACGCCCTGACCGGGGAAAGCGCCTCATGAAACTCATGCTCTTCGGCGTCACGGGCGGTACGGGCGCGCAGCTCCTCGCCCAGGCCCTCGCCGCCGGCCACCAGGTCACCGCCGTCGCCCGCGACCCCGCCCGGGTCCCCGTCACCGACCCGGCGGCCCGGCTGGCCCTCCTGCCCGGCGACGTCCTCGCCCCCGAGGCCTGGCGGCAGGCCGTCACCGGCCACGACGCCGTCCTCTCCTGCCTCGGCAGCACCGACCGCAAGCACCCCACGACGGTCTACTCGGAGGGCACGCGGAACATCGTCGAGGCCATGCGCGCCTCCGGCGTCGGCCGGCTGCTCTGCCTCTCGTCCGCCGGCCTGGAGGTCACACCGGAGGTGCCGCTGCCGCAGCGGCTCGTCACCCGGTACGTGATCCAGCGGCTCTACCGGCACGGCTACGCCGACATGGCCCGGATGGAGAGCTTCGTACGCTCCCCGGCCGCTGACGGCACCGCGTGGACGGTGGTCCGGCCGCCGATGCTGACCGACGGGCCGCTGACCGGCACCTACCGGACCGCCGAGAACGCCCCTCTGCAGCGGCCGAAGTCCCTCTCCCGCGCCGATCTCGCGCACTACCTGCTCACCCACGTCGACGACCGCCGCGCCCACCGGGCCGTCGTGGAGGTCGCGTACTGAGAGCACCGCGGGAGAAGGACTGGGAGCACCGCGGGCGAAGTGCGGAGGAGCCTCGGCCAAGAACTCGGGCTCATATGTGCAGCTCCTCGCACGCCCGTGCGTCCGGTGCGGAAGAATGGTGCGGTGACCTCTCCCCGTTCCCCGCGCCCTTCCGCCCCGGTGGCCCGGCTGATCGCCACCGACCTCGACGGCACCCTGCTGCGTGACGACAAGTCCGTGTCCGAGCGCACGGTCGCCGCCCTCGCGGCGGCCGAGCAGGCCGGGATCGAGGTCTTCTTCGTCACCGGCCGCCCCGCCCGCTGGATGGACGTCGTCAGCGACCACGTCCACGGACACGGCATGGCCATCTGCGCCAACGGCGCCGCCGTCGTCGACCTGCACTCCGGAGGCACCTTCCTGGAGGTCCGCCCGCTGGAGCGGCCGGTCGCGCTCGACGTCGTCAGCGCGCTGCGCGCCGCCGCCCCGGGCACGTCCTTCGCCGTCGAGCTCACCACCGGCATCCACTACGAGCCGGAGTACCCGCCCTTCTTCCTCGACCCCGGCGCCACCGTCGCCACCGCCGAGAAGCTGCTCTTCGAGGAGAAGCCCGGCTCGGCCGCCCCGGTGCTCAAGCTGCTCGCCCAGCACCCCGAGCTCGACCCCGACGTGTTCCTCGCGATCGCGCGGGAGGCCGCGGGGGACCGGGCCGCCTTCACCCGTTCCAGCCCGACCGCCCTCATCGAGATCAGCGGGCTCGGCGTCTCCAAGGCCTCCACCCTCGCCCTGTGCTGCGCCGAGCGCGGCATCGCGGCCGAGGAGGTCGTCGCCTTCGGCGACATGCCGAACGACATCGAGATGCTGAGCTGGGCCGGCCGCTCGTACGCGATGGGCAACGCCCACCCCGACGTCCTCACCGCCGCCTCGGGCCGGACCGTCGGCAACAACGAGGACGGGGTCGCCGTCGTCATCGAGGAACTGGTCGCCGAAGCCCTCGCGGCCCGGGCCCAGCGGGCCTAGAAGCCACGGCGGAGGCCCCAGGGCCTTTGGGTGTCACGGCGGGGCCCGGACGTCACAGCGGGGCCTCCCACACCACCGTCGTCCCGCCGCCGTCCTCCCCGAGGCCCGGCCCGCACCAGCTCGCGCCGCCCAGCGACTCGGCGCGGCGGGCCAGATTGCGCAGGCCGCTGCGCCGCCCGCCCTCCGGGAGGCCGATGCCGTCGTCGGCCACCGAGAGACGCACCCCGGCGGAGCCGTCCGGCAGCGTCACGCCGGCGTCGACGACCACCTCGATCCGGCTCGCCGCCGCGTGCCGGAACGCGTTGGAGAGCGCCTCGCGCAGGGCGGCGATGAGGTTCTTGCCGGTGAGTTCGCCGACCGTCGCGTCGATCGCGCCGAGGAAGCGGTGCGCGGGCTTGAAGCCGAGCGGCACGGCCGCCATGTTGATCTCCCGCAGGACCCGGGTGCGCAGCCCCGAAGGGGCCTCGGCGGGGCCCTGCTGGAGCGCGAAGATCGCCGTACGGATCTCCTGGATGGTCACGTCCAGCTCGTCGACGGCCTTGCCGACGCCCTCGCGCACGGCGGGCACGATCGACTTCCGCTGGGCGCTCTCCAGCATCATTCCGGTGGCGAAGAGCCGCTGGATCACCAGGTCGTGCAGGTCGCGGGCGATCCGGTCGCGGTCCTCGAAGACGGCGAGGCGCTCCCGGTCGCGCTGGGCGTCGGCCATCATCAGGGCGAGGGCGGCCTGCGAGGCGAACTGGGTGGCGAGGGTCCGCTCGGCCTCCGTGAACTGCCGGGCGCCGCGCACCCGGGGCGTCGCGAGCGCGCCGAGGACCCGTCCGCCGCTCTGCAGCGGCAGCATCATGCTCGGTCCGTACGAGGACGTCAGCCGGCTGATCATGCGCGGGTCGGTCGAGGCGTCGGCCACGAAGACCGCCTCGCCCTCCAGGAGCTCCTTCACGACGGCGCTCTCGGGCGGGATCACCACGCCCAGCGACTTCGTGGGCCGGGGCGAGGAGACGGCGACGATCTCCAGGCCGCCCTCGTCGGCGGGCAGCAGCACGATCCCGGCGTCCGCGTCGGCGAGCCGGCGGGCCTGTTCGGCGACGACCGTGAGGGCGTCGTCCGCGTCGCCGCCGGAGAGCAGCGCGGTGGTGACGGCGACCGAGCCGTCGATCCACCGTTCGCGCTGCCGGGCCGCCTCGTAGAGACGCGCGTTGCCGATCGCGATGCCGGCCTCGGTGGCGAGGACCCGGACCATGTGCACGTCGTAGTCGTTGAACTCGCCCCCGCCGCGCTTCTCCGCGAGGTAGAGGTTGCCGAAGATCTCGCCCTGGACCCGGATGGGGACGCCGAGGAAGGTCCGCATCGGCGGGTGCCCCGGTGGGAAGCCGGCCGAGCGCGGATCGGTGGACAGATCGGCGAGGCGGATGGTCTGCGGGTCGCGGATCAGCGCACCGAGCAGGCCCGCGTGGCCGTCGGGGCGCCGGCCGATCCGGCGGGCCACGTCCTCGCCGACCCCGAAGGTGACGAAGTCGGAGAGGCCCTCGCCCTCGTCGTCGACCACGCCGATCGCGGCGTAGCGGGCATCGGCGAGTTCGGCGGCGGTCTCGCAGATCCGGTCGAGGGTGGAGTGGAGTTCGAGTCCGGTGCCGACCGAGCGCATGGCCTCCAGGAGCTGCGGCACGCGGGCCGTGAGCTCCGTGGACAGCCCCTGGAGGCTGCGGGTGGCCTGCGTGGCGGCTTCCAGGGGGTCCGAGGACTCGGACGCGGCGGCGGTCATGGCCTTGAGCCTAGTAAGTCCTATTTGGCGAGAAAAGTCGGCCGCTCTCCGCCGCCTGTCGTGGCGAGCAGATCGGTCGCCCGTTCCTGCTCCAGCATCCGCCGCAGCGGGCCGTCCACCGCCGCGAGTTCGGCGTACGGGCCGCGCTGCACGGTCCGGCCCTCGTCGAGGACCACCACCTCGTCGACGGCGTCGAGACCGTGCAGCCGGTGGGTGATGAGGACGGTGGTGCGGCCCTCGGTGGCCCGGAGCAGGTCGTCGGTGAGCGCGTCGGCGGTGGCCAGGTCCAGGTGTTCGGCGGGTTCGTCGAGGACGAGGACCGGGAAGTCGGCGAGGAGGGCCCGGGCGAGCGCGAGGCGCTGCCGCTGTCCGCCGGAGAGCTGCGAACCGTGCTCGCCCACGAGGGTGTCGAGTCCGGCGGGCAGCCCGTCGACCCAGTCGAGCAGCCGGGCCCGGCGCAGTGCCTCGCGCAGCTCCTCGTCGTCGGCCCCGACCTTGGCGAGCCGCAGGTTCTCGCGGACGGAGCTGTCGAAGAGGTGGGCGTCCTGGGCGCAGAGGCCGACGAGGCGGCGGACCGCGTCGCCGTCGAGCTCCCGGGCGGGCACTCCGCCGATCCGGTACGTGCCGTGCTCCACGTCCAGGAAGCGCAGCAGCACCTGGGCGAGCGTGGTCTTGCCGGAACCGGAGGCGCCGACGACCGCGACGCGGTGCCCGGCCTCCAGGCTGAGGGCGAACCCGTCGAGTGCGGGCCCCTCCTGCCCGGCGTGCCGGGCGGAGAGCCCGGCCAGCTCCAGCGGGAACGGGCTCGCCGGGGGAGCGGCGGGCGTCTCCGGCTCGTGTACGGGGACGGGGGCGTCGAGCACCTCGAAGACCCGCTCGGCGCTGCGCTTGATCCGCTGTCGGTACTGGACGGCGAGCGGGAGCCCGGTGACGGCCTCGAAGGCGGCGAGCGGCGTCAGGACGACCACCGCGAGGGCCACCCCTTCGAGCCGTCCGTCCCGGACGGCCTGGACGCCGACGAGCGCGGCGGCCGCGACCGTCAGGCCGCAGACCAGGGCCGAGAGTCCGGCGCCGAGCGCGCTGGCGGCGGCCTGCCGGGAGGCGATGGAGGTGAGGGTGCGGTCGGCGTCCCTGGCCCGCTCGATCCTGCCCCGGAGCGCACCGGCCACGGTCAGTTCGGCGCAGCCGCGCAGCAGATCGGCCACGGCGGTGGCCAGGGCGCCGCGCGCGGGGGCGAGCCGCTGCTCGGCCCGGCGGGCCAGTGCACCGCCGGCCGCCGGCACGGCGACGCCGGCGACGAGCAGGCCGACGGCGAGGACGGCTCCGGCCTCGGGCAGCAGCCAGGCGGTGAACCCGACGGAACCGACGCCCACGAGGAGCGCGGCGCCCGCCGGGAGCAGCCAGCGCAGCCAGTAGTCCTGGAGCGCGTCGACGTCCTGGACGAGCCGCGCGAGGAGGTCACCGCGCCGAGTGCGGCGCAGTCCGGCCGGGGCGATCCGCTCCAGGCGCCGGTAGACGGAGACCCGCAGGTCGGCGAGCATCCGCAGGACGGCGTCGTGCGAGACGAGCCGCTCGGCGTACCGGAAGACGGCCCGGCCGATGCCGAAGGCGCGCGTGGCGGTGACGGCGACCATCAGATAGAGCACGGGCGGCTGCTCGGAGGCCCGGGAGATGAGCCACCCGGACACGGCCATGAGCCCGACGGCGGACCCGAGCGCGAGACTCCCGAGCAACAGGGCAAGCGCCATCCGCCCCTTGAGCTCCCCGGCCATCCCCCGGACCCGCGCGAGCACCGATGAGGAGGCCACCGGCACCTGTCCGGCAGGGCTCGTGAGGGGTTCCTCTTCCACGAAGCCGGCGGTGGACGCCTGCACGACCGGGCTCGTCGAGGACGAATGTTCCACGTGAAACGGAGCGGGCATGCTGCCGCCAAGGCTCACCACGCGGTCCGCCACCGCGAGCAACGCCGGCCGATGCACGACCAGCAACACGGTCCGCCCCGCCGCGAGGCGACGGACCGCCTCGACGATCCCCGCCTCCGTCGCACCGTCCAGCGCCGCCGTCGGCTCGTCGAGCAGCAGCAGCGGCCGGTCCGCCAGGAACGCCCGGGCGAGCGCGAGCCGTTGCCGCTGCCCCGCCGAGAGCCCCGCGCCGTCCTCGCCGAGGACCGTGTCGAGCCCCTGCGGCAGCCCCGCGACGAACCCGTCCGCCCCGGCGTCCCGCAGGGCGTCCCGAACCGCCTCGTCGGAGGCGTCCGGCCGGGCGAGCTGTACGTTCTCGGCGACCGTTCCCGCGAAGAGGTACGGCCGCTGCGGCACCCAGGCGATCCGGGCCCGCCACTCCTCCAGGTCCAGCGACCCCAGGTCGACGCCACCGACCCGTACCGAACCGCCCTCCTCCGGCACCGCGAACCCGAGCACGACATCGAGCAGGGTCGACTTCCCGACGCCGCTGGGCCCGACCAGGGCCACCGTCTCGCCGGGCTCGACCGTCAGCGTCGCCGCGTCGAGCGAGGGCTCGGTGCGTCCCGCATGGCGCACGGTCACGCCGTCGAGCTCAAGCCGTACGGACTCCGGCGCCGCCTCCGTGCCGCCCTCCCGTACCGGCTGCTCCAGGACGTCGAAGATCTCCTCCGCCGCCGCGAGCCCCTCGGCCGCCGCGTGGTACTGCGCCCCCACCTGCCGCAACGGGAGGTACGCCTCGGGCGCCAGGATCAGGATGACGAGGCCGGTGTACAGGTCCAGCTCACCGTGGACGAGCCGCATGCCGATGGTCACGGCGACGAGCGCGACCGACAGCGTCGCGAGCAGCTCCAGGGCGAAGGAGGAGATGAACGCGATCCGCAGGGTGCGCATGGTCGCGCGGCGGTACTCCGAGGTGATCGCGCGGATCGACTCGGCCTGGGCCTTGGCCCGGCCGAAGATCTTGAGCGTGGGAAGGCCGGCCACCACGTCGAGGAAGTGACCGGAGAGCCGCGACAGCAGCTTCCACTGCCGGTCCATCCGCGCCTGGGTGTACCAGCCGATGAGGATCATGAAGACCGGGATGAGCGGCAGCGTGACGACGATGATCGCCGCCGAGACCCAGTCCTCGGTGACGATCCGGGCCAGGACCGCCACCGGCACGACCACCGCGAGACCCAGCTGCGGCAGATAGCGGGCGAAGTAGTCGTCGAGGGCGTCCACGCCCCGCGTGGCGAGGGCGATCAGCGAGCCGGCCTTCTGGCCGCTGAGCCACCCCGGCCCGAGGGCGGCAGCGCGGCCGAGGAGCCGGCCGCGGAGTTCGGACTTGACCGCCGCGCTCGCCCGGTGGGCGGCGAGCTCGGTCAGCCAGGTGACCAGCCCCCGCGCCACCGCCACTCCGGCGAGCAGCAGCAGGGGCGTGGTCAGATCGGAAACCGACTGGGCCTTCTGGAAGGCCCCCACCACGATCTCGGCGATGAGCATCGCCTGGGCGATGACCAGCGCCGCTCCGACGAGGCCGAGCGCGACCACCGCGATCAGGAAGAGACGGGTGGCCCTGGCGTACCGGAGCAGGCGCGGATCGATCGGTTTCACGTGAAACATGCCCCTCTAGTGAGCGGTGAGCGTCAGCCCTAGTGGGCGTCGGCGATGTGCTGCGTACCGATGCGCTTGCGGAACACCCAGTAGGTCCAGCTCTGGTAGAGCAGCACCAGCGGGGTCGCGATCGCCGCGCACCAGGTCATGATCTTGAGCGTGTACGGGCTCGACGACGCGTTCGTCACGGTAAGGCTCCACTCCGGGTTGAGCGAAGAGGGCATGACGTCCGGGAAGAGCGCGAGGAAGAGCATCGCCACCGCTGCGGCGATCGTGACGCCCGAGAGCGCGAACGACCAGCCCTCGCGCCCCGCCTTGATGGCGGCGATGGCGCCGACGAGCGCCACCACCGCGACCAGCATCGCCGCGAGGCTCCAGCTGTCTCCCGTGTCGACCTGGGTCCAGATCAGGAAGCCCAGGGCGAGCACGGCCGTGACCAGACCCAGCTTGAGCGCGAGCGCCCGTGCCCGCTCCCGGATGTCACCGACCGTCTTGAGCGAGGCGAAGACCGCGCCGTGGAAGGTGAAGAGGGTGAGCGTGACCAGGCCGCCGAGGAGCGCGTACGGGTTGAGCAGGTCCCAGAAGGTGCCGACGTACTCCATGTCGCCGTCGATCTTCACGCCCCGGACGATGTTGCCGAAGGCCACGCCCCAGAGGAGCGCGGGGATCAGCGAGGTCCAGAAGATGGCCTGCTCCCAGTTGCGCTGCCAGTTCTCCTCGGGCCGCTTCGCCCGGTACTCGAAGGCGACGCCCCGGACGATCAGGCAGACCAGGATGATCAGCAGCGGCAGGTAGAAGCCGGAGAACAGCGTCGCGTACCACTCGGGGAACGCGGCGAAGGTCGCTCCGCCGGCGGTGAGCAGCCACACCTCGTTGCCGTCCCAGACGGGTCCGATGGTGTTGATGAGGACCCGCTTCTCGGCCCGGTCCCGGGCCAGGAGCTTGGTCAGGATGCCGACCCCGAAGTCGAAGCCTTCGAGGAAGAAGTAGCCGATCCAGAGGACGGCGATGAGTACGAACCAGACGTCGTGGAGTTCCATGCCTCGATCTCCTGAGCCTCAGTACGAGAAGGCCATCGGGCGGTCGGGGTCACGAGAGTCCCCGCCGATCTTGGTGGGCGGGTTGAGGTCGTCCTCGGTGAGCTCCGGCGGCCCTGCCTTGACGTACTTGACGAGGAGCTTGACCTCGACGACGGCGAGGATCGCGTAGAGGGTGGTGAAGACGATCATCGAGGTGAGGACCTCGCCCTGGGAGACACCGGGGGAGACCGCGTCACGGGTCCGCAGCACGCCGTAGACGACCCAGGGCTGACGGCCCATCTCCGTGAAGATCCAGCCCCAGGAGTTGGCGATCAGGGGGAACGCCATCGTCCAGAGGGCGACGATCCAGTACCACTTGCCCAGGCGGGGGCTCAGCGCCTTCCGCTTGAACAGGACCAGATTCGGCACTTCGTCCTCACCGGTCCGCATCCCCGGTGCCAGCATGAACTTCTTCCGGGTCAGCCAGAGGCCGAGGATGCCGAGGCCCAGCGAGGTCATGCCGAAGCCGATCATCCACCGGAAGCCCCAGTAGGCGACGGGGATGTTGGGCCGGTAGTCGCCGGGCCCGAACTTCTCCTGCTCGGACTTGTTCACGTCGTTGATGCCCGGGACGTACGAGCTGAAGTCGTCGTTCGCGAGGAAGGACAGCAGGCCCGGGATCTCTATGGCGACCGTGTTGTGGCCCTTCTCGACGTCGCCGTAGGCGAAGACCGAGAAGGGTGCGGGCGCCTCGCCGTCCCAGAGCGCCTCGGCGGCGGCCATCTTCATCGGCTGCTGCTTGAACATGACCTTGCCGAGCAGGTCGCCGCTGATGGCGGTGCCGAGGCCGGCGATGATCAGGGTGATCAGACCGATCCGCAGCGAGGTCCGCATGACCGGGATGTGCTTCTTGCGTGCCAGGTGGAAAGCGGAGATACCCACCATGAACGCACCGCCGACCAGGAACGCCGCCGTGATCGTGTGGAAGAACTGGGTGAGCGCGGTGTTCTGCGTGAGCACGTGCCAGAAGTCGGTGAGCTCCGCCCGGCCGCGCTCCTCGTTGATCCGGTAGCCCACGGGGTGCTGCATCCAGGAGTTGGCCGCCAGGATGAAGTACGCGGAGAGGATGGTGCCGATCGACACCATCCAGATGCAGGCGAGGTGGATCTTCTTCGGCAGCTTGTCCCAGCCGAAGATCCACAGACCGATGAAGGTCGACTCGAAGAAGAAGGCGATGAGCGCCTCGAAGGCGAGCGGGGCACCGAAGATGTCTCCGACGAACCGGGAGTAGTCGGACCAGTTCATGCCGAACTGGAACTCCTGCACGATGCCGGTGACCACACCCATGGCGATGTTGATCAGGAAGAGCTTGCCCCAGAACTTCGTCGCCCTGAGGTACTTCTCCTTGCCCGTACGGACCCAGGCGGTCTGGATGCCGGCGGTGAGCGCGGCAAGCGAGATCGTCAGGGGTACGAACAGGAAGTGGTAGACGGTGGTGATGCCGAACTGCCAGCGCGCCAGTGTCTCCGGCGCCAAAGCTAGGTTCACGTCGTCTTCTCCTTACTCGACGTGGTCACAGCGGGCAGTCTGCCTGGCGGGTTCCCCCCATACAGGGAGGAAGCAGGACACGCTTGTGAACGCGTTCACATTCACAAGCATTATGGCTCATACGAAATCCGTACGTAAGAGTGGGGTCCCCTACTCGAAGGTCACCTCTTCCCAGGACCTTCAACATATTGTTGAATCCGGGCATGACCCTTCGGATACGCATCAGCTGGCCGGCCGGACACACCACGGCCACCCTTGAGGAGACCCCCACGAGCAAGGCGCTCGCGGGAGTCCTCCCGATCTCCTCCACCGCCCGAACCTGGGGCGAGGAGGTCTACTTCGACACGCCGGTCTCGGCCTCGGTCGAGGACGACGCGCGCCAGGTCGTCGAGCCTGGCACCGTGGCCTTCTGGACGGACGGCGACGCGCTCGCCCTCCCCTACGGCCCCACCCCGATCTCACGGGGCGACGAGTGCCGGCTCGCGAGCCCCTGCAATCTGCTGGGCGCGCTGGACGGCGACCCGCGGATCCTGGCCACCGTCAGGGACGGCGACCCGATCCGCGTGGAGCTCGTCTAGGACTCGGCCGATCAGACCTCGCTGATCAGCCCTTG
This sequence comes from Streptomyces sp. NPDC055815, assembly GCF_053616475.1. Taxonomy (NCBI): domain Bacteria; kingdom Bacillati; phylum Actinomycetota; class Actinomycetes; order Kitasatosporales; family Streptomycetaceae; genus Streptomyces; species Streptomyces sp. NPDC055815. The sequence continues at coordinate 171,568 of NZ_JBSHDU010000007.1, forward strand.
TTGATCAGACCTCGCTGATCAGCCCTTGTTGATCAGACCTTGCCGATCAGCCCTACCTGCGTTACTTGCGGAAGCCCTCCGCCGCCTTCAGGAACAGGTCGTTCGCCTCGCACTCACCGATCGTGACGCGCACGCCCTCGCCCGCGAACGGCCGCACCATCACGCCGTGCCGCTCGCACTCCGCCGCGAAGTCCATGGTCCGCTCGCCGAGCCGCAGCCAGACGAAGTTCGCCTGGGTGTCCGGCACGGTCCAGCCCTGGGCCACGAGCCCCGCATGGACCCGCTCGCGCTCGGCCACCAACGAGCCGACCCGACCGAGCAGTTCGTCCTCGGCCCGCAGCGAGGCCACCGCCGCGTCCTGCGCCAGCTGGCTCACGCCGAACGGCACCGCCGTCTTGCGCAGCGCCGCCGCGACGGGCTCGTGGGCGACCGCGAAACCGACCCGCAGCCCCGCCAGGCCGTACGCCTTGGAGAAGGTGCGCAGCACGGCCACGTTCGGCCGGTCGCGGTACAGCTCGATGCCGTCCGGGATCTCGGCGTCGCGGACGAACTCCCGGTACGCCTCGTCGATCACGACCAGGACGTCGGAGGGCACCCGGTCCAGGAAGCGCTCCAGCTCCGCCCGGCGCACCGCGGTGCCCGTGGGGTTGTTGGGGTTGCAGACGAAGATCAGCCGGGTCCGGTCGGTGATCGCCTCGGCCATCGCGTCGAGGTCGTGCACCTCGCCCTCGGTCAGCGGCACCTGCACGGAGGTGGCCCCGCTGATCTGCGTGATGATCGGGTACGCCTCGAAGGAGCGCCAGGCGTAGATCACCTCGTCGCCGGGGCCCGAGGTGGCCTGGAGCAGCGACTGGGCGACGCCGACCGAGCCGGTGCCGGTGGCCAGGTGGGAGACGGGCACGCCGAAGCGGTTCGCCAGCTCCTCCATCAGGCCGGTGCAGGCCATGTCCGGGTAGCGGTTGAAGTTCGCGGCGGCGGCGAGGGTGGTCTCCATGACCCCCGGCAGCGGCGGGTAGGGGTTCTCGTTGGAGGACAGCTTGAAGGCCACGGGCCCGCCCGCGGCGGCCGGCTTGCCCGGCTTGTAGGTGGGGACGCCGTCCAGCTCGGCGCGCAGCTTGGGGCTGCCGGTGCTCGTCCCGCTGGTCTCGCTCACAGTGTGGCCTCCTCGACCGTCCGTACCGCCAATACTCCTCACCTTAAGAGGATTCCCCTCCGCTGCGAATGGGCTGTGGACAACAGGAGGGACACGCTGTGGATACGGCCCCGGCCCCGCGGCGGCCCCTCCCCCGGAGAGGGGGGAGCGCGCAAACGGGTGGCGTGCGCCGGTGGCGGGCGCCGTGGCGCGCGTCCCCCGTAGAGGTGAGTTGAGACCTCTTCGAGACCTCGCCCCCTCGCCAGGCCTACACCGCTGGATGGTCATGGATCACACGACAGAATCCCCAACTACCTTCGATTCACGGTGTCTTGAGCCCGTTCGACCATGCAGAAACGTGCCTGTCAATGCCTGCATATGCGGCCGTCCCGACCGCCCCTCATCGCCCTACTATCGGCTCGCCATGACAGCAGCAGGGAAGCACCAGGTGAGCCGGGCACAGACCCGGGGAAGCCGGCAGGGCCGGGCAGGCATCCGGGACGTGGCCGCCGCCGCCGGGGTCTCCATCACGACTGTCTCCGACGCGCTCAACGGCAAGGGCCGACTCCCGGACGC